>CAZTYA010000080.1:0-7737 GCA_964617255.1 uncultured Syntrophales bacterium | reverse complement strand
CCGTAACGCGTCCATGAACCTAAAACGAAAAACGGAGTCCGCAAAACGCCTTATCCTTCCGCGGTAAATTCCTTCTTGGAGGCGCCGCAGATGGGACAGGTCCAGGTATCCGGAATCGCCTCAAAACTCGTCCCCGGCGCCACGCCGTTGTCTGGATCACCCTTGGCGGGATCATAAATATAGCCGCACACATTGCAGACGAAGCGAATCTTGTTCTCGACGGGCTGAGCTGCCTCTTCCTTTACATAGGTCGGCGCCGTCTTGGGGGACTTGCCGCCCTTGACTTCATGGTAGTAGGCATAGGTCATGGGCTCGGCATCCGAGAGCACTTCGCAATCGACAATCTCACCCAGGAAGATGGTGTGGCTGCCGCAATCCATTTCGTTGACCACCTTCGCCTCGATGGCGGAAACGGTCTGATCGAGAACGATGGGTGCGCCCGTCGCGCCGATTTTATAGTTGATCCCCTCGAATTTGTTCATGTCACGGCCACTCTTGAACCCGAACTGGCCGATCAGGGTCATGGGCGCCGTTTTGGCCAGAATCGATATCGAAAAGATCTTGCTCGACTTGATGAATTCATGGGTCAGATTCAGTTTGTTGATGCTGATGGCAACAGTCGCCGGTTCTGAGGTCACCTGAAAAGCCGTGTTGGCGATCTGCCCGTTAATCTTTTCTCCCGATTTGGAACAGATAATGTAGACGCCGTAACCGATTTTCTGAAAAGATTTGGTATTCATGCTTGCTTCTCCTTTTATTTAATATTATCGTGATGTTATATAAATAATCTGATCGCCATCCCTCGCATCCAAGCCCAGCGTCAGGCGGTGACGCCCGGTCCGGCCCTTTATATAATCTCCGGAACCATCCCGGATGAGCCGATCAATCAAGAATGATTTGTATCTCTAACATGAAGCGCTGTCTTTTTCCAAGTGTTCTGAAACAAACCGAGGAAAATTTTTTCGGATTGACAATTCTGAATTGCCACAGAAATGGATTCATGATAGGTTCCCCTGACATCGTTAATAAAGAGGTCAAGAGCTTTTTGAGAGGCGCGACATCTCCCCCGTGGACGCTATCGGGAAACGACGAAACCTGCCTGACGCATTTAAAACATGCTTGAGCAGGATTACGTCGGAGCAAAAGATACAGGAGGATTTATGGTTGATTACTGGATCAAAATCGTCGAGGAAGAAGACGAGGATATAAAAAGACACCACTACCTGGTTACCGCCAATGACGCGTCGGAAGCGAGAAAGGCGGCCCTTGCCTTTTTAAGGCATTTCTGCGACGAAGATGACAATCCCGACCCGATTCCGGATGGTTTTTCCTTCTGCAACAACGCAATTAAAGTGCGCATTGCGGATATCAAAGAGACGACTAAAGAAGAATTTAAGAACTTTCTGCTCAAGATATACACCATTCAGTGGAAATAGACGATTTTTTAGCGCTTTCCACGAAGACGTGCCTCACTTATACGAACGGCAACTCCGGAAGAAAGAGATAGAAGATACCCGGGGTTCATGTTATGAAAAATCCCCAAAGCGGGTTTTTCAACGGCATAGCCTGCTTTAAGCGGAATCAACAACCTTATAAATATATTTCAGCTCATCTTTTCTTTTTCAAGATTGCATCGGCTCTACCCCCGGGGGCGTACTGTTTTTGAAAACCAAGGGAATTTTTCCCTTGAAATGGAAGGGCATAAGCTCTGAAACGGATACTCGCGAGTTGGCAAACCCGTCCCGGGTTCACCTTGCCCGGGATGCCTGGAAGTGATTTTTAAGAAATAAGTTCCTGAAAAAAATATAAGAGGAGGTTATTGCAGTGAGCGCATTTGGAACAAATGATCCGTTGCACGTGGAGTCCAGGGCTTGTGGTTTATTCGTTGTCGGTGAGGGGAATTGCATCGAAGTTGCGTCCATGGAACAGGCAAGACAACTGATTGCCAAATTAAAATCCGAGAAAAAACAAACAGATCAAAAATCTTAGGAACGCTTTCAAAACGTAACCCATGGCATGCACACGCCTGCCTCTGACAGGCAGTGTTGCGTATTGACAGAAAATTACGGCCAAAACCGCATGGCGGTTGACGGTCAAGAAAATGTCTGTCTTTTTGACCCGTGATCATGCGTCGCTCCGGGCGGATAACGCTTGTTTCCGCCCGGATTTATTTTAATAACATCCAGCTCTGAATGATTATCTGACGTTTTCTGATAACGATTCTATTCCACGTTGTCGTCGAATAGGTTTTCTGTATCAACGTGTAGTCAATTTGACTAAGCAAAAGGGGTTACGAAAATTCGTAACCCCTTGTTTTTTACTGGTGGGCCGTGCGGGAATCGGACCCGCGACCAACGGATTAAAAGTCCGCTGCTCTACCGGACTGAGCTAACGGCCCATTTCTGTTTTTTAATGAGGTGCGCCCTCTTAGCAGCAATCGCGCAATCTTGTCAAGCGCAAACTCGGTTCGCTACTCTCAATTGGAGAAGGGATTCCGGGTGACAATAGTCCCCTCGCGGCTCGCATCGACGGAGACGAGAACGCACTTGGTCCCGGTCAGCACCTCCAGGCGTTCGATATAACGACGGGCGTTCCGGGGCAGTTCATCCAGGGTTCTGGCGGTGCTGATATCCTCGGTCCAGCCGTCCATCTCCTCATAAACGGGTTCGCACTGCTCGAAGACGCTGATGTTGGAGGGAACGCTCTCGGTGTATTCTTCATCTTGCCACTTGTAGGCCACGCAGATTTTAATCTTTTCGATCCCCTGCAGGACATCAAGCTTGGTTAAAGCCAGGCCCGTGATTCCAGATACCCGCATGGACTGCCGGACCAAAACCAGATCGAGCCAGCCGCAGCGTCTTTTCCTCCCCGTCGTGGCGCCGTATTCATGACCAACGTTCTGCATTCTCTCCCCGATTTCATCCTTCAGTTCCGTCGGGAATGGCCCTTCTCCCACACGGGTCGTATAGGCTTTGCAGATCCCGATGACGGCGTGAATCGCCGAAGGCCCGACGCCCGTACCGCAGCAGGCGTTACCCGCCACGGTATTTGATGATGTTACATAGGGATAAGTGCCGTGGTCAATATCGAGGTGACTGCCCTGGGCGCCCTCAAAGAGCACTTTTTTGCCCTGCCGCATCTCTTTCGTCATAATCATGGATGTATCGGCCACAAAAGATTTCAGGTATTCCCCATATTTTCGATATTCATCAAAGACAGCCTTCTCATCGACCGGATCTTCATGGAAGTACTGGGTTAATAAGAAATTTTTCTCCTCCAGGTTACGTTTTAATTTGTCCTGGAACATCTTATAATCCAGGAGGTCGGAGACCTTGATACCCATGCGCGACACCTTGTCTTCATAAGCCGGGCCGATTCCCCTGCCGGTTGTTCCGATCTTCCGCCCGCTTGTATGGGCCTCCTTTGCCAGATCGATCCGCTTATGGTAAGGCATGATCACATGGGCGTTTTCGCTTAAATAAAGCTTTGTGTCAGAGGGGAACAGTCCCCTCTGACGCAGTCCTTCAATTTCTTCGATCAAAACGGCAGGATCCACCACAACGCCGTTGCCGATAATGCAGGTTTTATGATTGTGCAATATCCCGGAAGGAATAATGTGGAGAATCGTCTTCTCTCCCTTGACGACCAGAGTGTGCCCGGCATTGTTTCCACCCTGAAATCGTGCGATGACATCCGCGTGCTCCGCGTACAGATCGACGACCTTACCTTTCCCCTCGTCACCCCACTGCGTTCCTATGACAACCACATTCGCCATGATGACTCTCCCGTTCCGACGACTACATCTCCAGATAGGTCACCGCAATCACATGGGGTAAACTACGGAGTTTCGTCAATATTTCCTCACTGACCGTGCTGTCGGTACTCAAGACGACGAGCGCCTGCTGATCGACCAGTTCGCGGCTTAAGTGCAGCCGCGCAATGTTGATACTATTCTCTCCGAGAATCGTTCCGATATTGCCGACCACGCCGGGCTTATCCTGATTGGAAAGAACCAGCATGTGACCTTCCGGAATGACATCCAGGGTGAACTTATTAACCCGAACGATACGCAGATCCTTCCGTCCGAAGATGGTGCCGGCGGTGAAACTCTTTTCGGAGGCCGTCTTCACCTTCAGGGTGATCAGGGTCGCATAATCCTCGATCTTGCTGCTCTTGGATTCAACCACACGGATGCCGCGTTCCTTTGCGATGATCGGTGCGTTGATATCATTGACGTCTTCGTTCAGGATGGGTTTCAAAAGGCCCTTCAGCAGCGATATGGTAATCGGCGCCACATCGTAATTCGTGATTTCTCCGCTGTATTCAATATCGACTTCCTGGATTGCCCCCGTCACGATCTGGGCCTGGAACTTGCCAAGCTGCTCACCCAGGGTGATGTAGGGTCCCAGGACAGACATGAGTTCGGCACTGACCGAGGGGAAATTGAACGCATTGCGGATTTCACCTTTGATCAGATAATCCACCATCTGCTCCGCCACGGCAATGGCCACGCTGACCTGCGCTTCATCCGTCGAGGCGCCCAGATGCGGTGTTGCAATGACCTGATCCAGAGCAATCAATTCCTGATTCTTGGTCGGTTCTTCCTCGAAAACATCAAGCGCCGCCCCGGCAACCTTACCGGAAACGATCGCATCGTAAAGGTCTTTTTCGCTGACGATCCCGCCACGGGCGCAGTTGATGATGAAAACGCCTTTTTTCATCTTCGCAAAGGCCTCGGCGTTGATCATGTATTTCGTTTCCTTGGTCATGGGACTGTGGATGGAAATAAAATCCGACTTCGCCAGCAGTTCATCCAGCGGAACCAGACTGATTCCCGCCTCGGCCGCCGCCCCGGGGGAAATAAAGGGATCATAGGCCAGGACGTTCATCTTCAGCCCCTGCGCCCGGTCGGCCACGACACCGCCGATCCGCCCGATCCCCACAATACCCAGGGTCTTGTTGCAGAGTTCATTGCCCATGAATTTGTTCTTTTCCCATTTGCCGGCTTTCATGGTTGCCGTTGCCTGGGGAATTTTCCGCGCCATGGACATCATCATGGACAAGGCGTGCTCCGCCGTGGTAATGGTGTTCCCGCCCGGGGTGTTCATGACGACGATGCCCCGCTTACTTGCCTCGTTGATGTCCACATTGTCAAGGCCCGCACCGGCCCGACCGATTACCTTCAAATTCGTGGCGCATTCCAGAATTTCTTTCGTGACCTTTGTTGCACTGCGGACGGCTAACCCGTCGTATTCCTTGATGACTCCCTTGAGTTCATCCGGGGTCAAATTCGTGATCACGTCGACCTCGATGCCTTCCGCTCTTTTAAATACCTCGACAGCCTCGTTGGACATGCTGTCGCTGATCAGTACCTTTTTCATGTGTTTATTCCTCCCATTGTGAATACAGGTTGTGTTTTGATTATAACGCTGCAACCTTTTCCCGGAAAATCTTTTCCATTTCAGCCAGAGCGACCTTCAAATCTTCGGGTTCGATGGTCGGTCCGCACCAGAAACGATAACCGGCCGGGGCGTCCTTGTAGGAGTTCACGTCGTACGCGATTTTCTTCTTCGCGAGATCGCTGGCAATCCCCTTCAGGAACTTGGCCTGATCGTCCTTGGAAAGACTGTTAACCTTAGGATCCTTCACCATGAGACAAACTGATGTATTGGAGCGGATATCCTTGGATTCCGCTAAAAACTCCACCCAATCGTTTTTTGCCACCCAATCTTCGACAACCTTCAAATTGCCGTTACTTCTGGCAATTAACCCCTCCAGACCGATATTTTTCGCCCACTGGAGAGCATCCAGATAGTCTTCGACGCAAATCATCGAAGGGGTGTTGATCGTATCGCCTTCAAAAATGGCCTGGTCCACCTTGCCGCCCTTTTTCATGCGGAAAATCTTCGGCATGGGCCAGGGGGGATCGTAGGACGCGATCCGGTCGCAGGCCCGGGGACTCAAAACCAAAATACCATGGGCGCCTTCGCCGCCCAGGCACTTCTGCCAGGAAAACGTCAACACGTCAATCTTCGACCAGTCCACATGCATCGCAAAAACCGCACTGGTCGCGTCGCACAGGGTCAGGCCTTCCCGGTTGTCGGGAATCCAGTCCCAGTTGGGAACTTTCACACCGCTGGTGGTTCCATTGGCAACGAAAACCACGTCGTTGGTCCAATCGACGGCCTTCAGGTTGGGAATCTTGCCATAATCGGCTTTCAAAACGGTCGCATTCAATTTCAACTGCTTGTTGACATCGGTCGCCCAGCCTTCGCTGAAGCTCTCCCAAACCAGAACTGACACTGCTTTGGGGCCAAGCAGAGTCCACATCGCCCCTTCAAACGCTCCTGTATCTGAACCGGGAAGAATGCCCACGAGATAACTCTCGGGAATTCCCAGTACGGCTTTCGTTTCTTCGATTGCTTTGGCCAGTTTCTCTTTGCCCAGGTTCGACCGATGGGAACGCCCCACCGCCGCATCCTTCAGCGCATCGAGAGACCACTGGGGCCTTTTACTGCAGGGCCCGGAACTAAAATTCGGATTACCCATACTTCTGCACGCTCCATTCTTTAGTTTAAAACAGCGGGCACTTATATCAGTAATGTCATGATTACTCAAGTAATTTTGAGAGCCTTTTTCAGGTTGACTCGCCCCGGTTAAAAACGTATGTTATCGCCCTGTTAGGGAGTTCATTCTTGTCTATGTGAGGCCTAAAACATGAAACCGGTCAAAACGGCTTTTTTCTGTCAGGACTGTGGCTACCAGTCCCCCAAATGGCTGGGAAAATGCCCCGCCTGCGGTGTCTGGAACCGTTTCGTCGAGGAAGAAGAACCCGTGTCCGTGTCGGGCAAGGAAGCCGACCTGTCCTTCAATACACCACCTCTGCCGATCGATGAGATTGCCGCGGAAGAGGGAGACCGGATCGTCTCGGGCATCGACGAAGTGGACCGGGTTCTGGGCGGCGGCGTCGTCGGCGGGTCCGTCATCCTGGTCGGCGGCGAACCCGGCATCGGCAAATCAACCCTGCTCCTGCAGATCCTCCAGCATCTGGCCGCCCGGGGAAGCAAGGTTCTTTACGTCTCGGGCGAAGAATCTGCCAAGCAGATCCGCCTGCGGGGACAGCGGATCGGCGCCCTGTCCGGCAATCTGCTGGTTCTCACGGAAATATCGATTGAGAAAATTACACAGCATTTTCGAGAGGTTAAACCAAGCATCCTTGTGGTGGATTCCATCCAGACCACCTATTCCGCTAACCTGTCTTCCGCGCCAGGCAGCGTCGGTCAGGTTCGGGAGGGGGCGCAACAGTTCGTGCTCCTCGCCAAAAAAACCGGCGTTCCCGTTTTCATCATCGGTCATGTCACCAAGGACGGCACTATCGCCGGGCCTAAAATTCTGGAGCATATGGTTGACACGGTCCTGTACTTTGAAGGGGACTCAGGACACCCCTACCGCATCATCCGGGCGATCAAAAACCGATACGGCCCGACCAACGAAGTCGGCGTTTTCGAAATGGGCGACAGTGGTCTGAAAGAAGTGGCGAACCCCTCTTCCTTTTTTCTTAATGAAAGACCGGAGGGCACGGTCGGTTCCGTCGTCGTGCCCAGCATCGAGGGAACGCGGCCTATCCTCATCGAAGTCCAGGGTCTGGTCGGCGCCAATCTCTTCGGTACACCCCGGAGAACCGCCATCGGCGTTGACCACAACCGGGTTTCCCTGCTCACCGCCGTCCTGGACCGG
>CAZTYA010000079.1:0-7915 GCA_964617255.1 uncultured Syntrophales bacterium | reverse complement strand
TCAAGAGCTTTTATCGATTGTCGGAGGTCATCAGGCCGGTACCGTGCAGCGCAATGTGCGTTCATCCGGACGGGTGATGCCGTTGCTTCCGCAGCACCATCGCTCTCGCACCTCCCGTTCCGCAACCAAACGGCCGGTACATATCGCCGCGGTGGAGAAGAACCAGGTGGTCAGGCCTGAAGAAATACTGCCTCTCGAAGAGACGGCATTCAAGGATTTCTAACACCCGGGGTTATCTTATGCGGCAGGTTCCCTTCCGGTTTTGGACGGGATCCTGCCGCGGTTCGGAAAACATGTTTAAGCGCGGCGTCAGGACGCCGTTTGTCTATTAAACGATGAAATAGGCCATCCGTGTCGAGACCTGCTGCATCAAATTGTTCAGCAGGGTGGTGTCTATTCCCGGCTGGTAGCGCGTTGCAGAAGGGTCGCCGCAGTTGAGGCTTCCCATAACGGTAGCGTTGCACGCCAAGGGGCAGATGGCAAAGGATTTGATGAAATATTTCGTGTTTCCCGGAAGCAGGCGGTAAAAAGGCGCCACATGCTCATTGACGAGCACAGGAAGAGCACCTTTCCCGACGATTTCCGTAAAGGCGTCCCGACTGATTAAATTCAGTCGTTCTGAGAGATAAGCGGATGAAACGAGTTCCTTTTTCAGATAAGCCGTTGCCGGTTCTTCGATGAGGGTCATCCAGACAAAGGGGATATTAAATTCCTGTCCCATCTCCTGCAAAAGCTTTTCGCAGAGTTCCGTGACGTTATCGCAGGTAAAAAGATCGGCCTGTATTTTTTGAAATTTTCTCAGCAGATCTTCGTTGACCTTCTGCACATTCCAAGTGTCCGGCATGACCTGTAACCCTCCTGTTTCTCAATGAAATTCGGCGATCAATATCGTATGGTCCGACGGTTTCTCCGCCCTTCTTGGTTCCAGGTCAATAGAGCATGACTGGGATTTTTCGGCCAGCGGCTTTGTCGCCAGGATATGATCGATACGCCAACCCAGACCCCGCTCCAGAGTCTGGGGGACGCGATAATCGAAAAATGTGTACTGTTGGGGTTCACCGGGATGGTGCTTACGAAAAACATCCGCAAGCCCCCATTCGCGAACGCGGGCATAGGCCGCCCAGACATCCGGATTAAAACAGACATGCCCCAACAGGCGTTTTGGGTCATAGACATCGATCGTTTCGGGAGCGACATTCAAATCCCCACACCAGATGAGAAGGTCGTCGGATTGCCAGTGTTGATTGATGAAAGTCTTCAGTCGGTCAAACCACTGCAGTTTGTAGCGAAACTGTTCCGATTCCCGGTCACGTCCCTGGGGAACATAGGTGTTGAGAATATGGGTATCCCCGATTTTCAAGGCTATCAGGCGGTCCATGTCGGCCGGCCCGCCGTCGTCCAGACCGTATTCAATATGATCCGGTTTTTTCCGCGAGGCAATGGCGACGCCGTTATATTGCTTGCTGCCCCGGAAGGCGACATGGTAACCGGCATCGCTGAAAGCCTGCAGGGGGAATTTTCCGTCTTCAACCTTGGTTTCCTGCATGCAGAATACATCCGGATGATGATCAACCAGCCAGGGGATGATGATGTGTAACCGAGACCGGATCGAATTAACATTATAGGTGGCAAGTTTGAAACGTTCCATTGAGAGACTCCTTTACCCTATGACGGAGAATTTTTCAATCCCATGGGAATATCAGCCTTAAGCGCCCGATGATATTCCTGTTCCAGATACGATCGGTCGGTTGCCGTCGCAATGAAATCCCAGGGCAGAAACTCAGCGCAGGGCTTCTGCCGGTAGACAAAAAAATCGGCGTTCAGAGAGACCGCCTTGAGGGCCTGAGACCAGTTTCCCTCCAGACGATGAACTGTGGAAAGCATCTGTCCCACCCGTCGGTCTCCCAAAGACAGAAGGGCTTGGATATAATTCCATTTGGGCAGGTCATGGAGAACTCGCACACCGGGTTCTCCCTTGAGCCCCTGGGTGATACGCTTGATCCGCCGGTTCACCACGTGGATATCCTCCAGGGGATGCCATTGAAAGGGAGTTTGGGGTTTGGGGATGAACTGATTGATGCTCAGCGTCAGGCGCCGGAAGGTTCTTTTCCCTTCGGTGTGGGCCAAAGTATGATGCCGCATCCGTTTCACCAGGCGGATCAGGTCGTCGATATCCGCGTCGGTTTCCGTCGGGAGTCCAACGAGAAAGTACAGGCGAAGGTTCTGGACATCCTGGTCGATCAGGTATTCCAGCGCGTTGAAAATCTGCCGGTCCGTGATGTTTTTGCGGATGACTTCGCGCAAACGCTCTGAGCCCGCCTCAGGGGCCAGTGCGATGGTGTCGATATGAGCCTCCCGAATCAACTCGGCGATTTCGGGTGTGATGCGGTCGATGCGCAGTGAACTCAGAGAAAGGCGGCCGCCCTTGGCAAGGAGCGTTCGGCAGATTTCCTCAAGACCCGGATGATCCGAGACGGCGGTTCCCAAAAGGCCGATTTTCTTTCCCTGAGCCAAGCCTGCCCCGAAAGATGGAGATAGGGTCTTCATGGTTCGGTAGCGCACGGGGCGGTAGATAAAACCCGCCGCACAGAACCGACACCCCCGTCGGCATCCCCGGCTGATTTCCGTAATGAACATATCACCGAATTCCGTTTCATCTGTGTTCAGGATCTGGTCGGTGCTGAAGGTGTTGATGTCCGACATCCAGCGCCTTTGGATTTTTGCAGGGAAACAGTCTTCTTTGGGTCGGATATCGAAAACGGTTTGATCTTCCGTATAGCGGACCTCGTAAAACCTGGGGCAATAAACGCCCCGCACCGTTTGTTGGATACTTCGCAGTCTATCTTCTCTGTGCAGTCCCCTGTCAAAGGATTTTTTCATTTCCCCAAAGAACTCAGGGATCAGGGCTTCCCCCTCCCCGATCAGAAAGGCGTCTATAAAATCGGCCAAGGGTTCCGGATTCAAGGTAACGGAAATGCCGCCGGCCAGGCATAGAGGATCATCTTCGCTCCGCTGGTCGGCTCGTAGCGGAATTTTCCCCAACTCAAGTATTTTCAGAATGTTGGGGTAGTCATTTTCAAAGGGGATGGAGAAGGCGACAAAGTCGAATTCGTGCAGAGGTTTCTGGGATTCCATGCTGAAAAGAGGACGGGAATGCTTCCGAAATTGCGCCTCGTCTTCCGCGGAAGGGAGAAAGACCCGCTCGCACAGGCAGAAAGGAATGTCGTTGATAAGCTTGTAAACGGTTTGGAATCCGAGGTTGGACATGCCCGTCTGATAAAAATGGGGGTAGGCAAGACAAATTGTCAAGCCTTCCCCCCATACTTTCTTCCGGGAGCCTGTTTCGCGATCCAGGAGCGCCTGGTTTTTCCTTGTCAGTTCCCAGGACATGACGGGTGCATATTATTGTTGCTTTGCCGTTGCCGGTAGGTTGCCCTTTAGTCCGCCTGTCTTCTCAGAAACGCCGGAATCTCGAAATCGGTCTCACCGCTTTCGTCGATCGTCCCGATCTTGACGCTGTTCATCGTTTCGAGGGATTTGTCCTTGCGCATAAAGGCCGGGATATTCAAGTTTTCCTTCTTGTATCCACCCAGGGATGTGACATTGGAGAGGTTCTTCCCGCCCCGGCTGGTGTCTTCGAATCCCGTGGCGATGACCGTTACCCGGATTTCCTCCGACATCGTTTCGTCCACAACCGTACCGAAGATAATGTTGGCGTCCTCATGGGCTTCCGACTGGATCAGGGAGGAGGCTTCGTTAATTTCGTAGAGCGTCATGTCGGGTCCGCCGGTGATGTTCAGTAGCACACCCCGGGCGCCCTGAATGCTGTTATCTTCCAGGAGGGGGGAAGAAATTGCCTTCTGGGCGGCCTCGACGGCGCGGTTTTCGCCGGTAGCGTTTCCTGTTCCCATCAGGGCCAGGCCCATCTCGGACATGATGGATTTTACGTCGGCGAAATCGAGATTGATCAAACCGGGAATGGTGATCAAATCCGAAATGCCCTTGACCGCATTGTAAAGAATGTCGTCTACTTTCTTGAACGCTTCGGGGAAGGAGAGGTTCCGTCCGCCCAGACTGAGGAGTCGCTGGTTGGGAACGACGATCAGGGTATCGACGATTTTCCGCAGGGCGAGAATGCCTTCTTCGGCCTGCAGAATGCGTCTTTTCCCTTCAAAGGGGAAGGGCTTGGTTACAATCGCCACCGTTAATGCTCCGATTTCCTTGGCGATTTCCGCGACAACGGGCGCGCCGCCGGTTCCTGTACCCCCGCCTTCACCGGCGGTAATGAAAACCATGTCTGCGTCTTCCAGATAGCGGCGGATGACATCCCGGGATTCCTCGGCAGCCTGCTTCCCGATCTCCGGGTTGGAGCCGGCCCCGAGTCCTTTCGTCACTTCGCTTCCCAGTTGAATCTTGACGGGCGAAGTCGACGTTCTTAAGGATTGGGCATCCGTGTTGGCAGTAATGAACTCCACGCCCCGCAGATTGTAAGAAATCATCGTATTGATCGCGTTTCCGCCGCCGCCGCCGATACCAATGACCTTAATCCTTGCCGAGCAGAGTTCATTTCCTTCGTCTGTAAGTTCAAACATAGTTTCCTCCCTTAAAAGAATTCTAGACACCAGTTTTTTAATCGCTTGTATGTTCTTGTTAAGGCATTACCCGAGCCGCTTCTCATTTTCTTGGATACGTTTTGGCTGCCGTAGAGGACCAGACCCACGCCCGTTGCATGCATGGGGTGGTTGATCTTTTCGTTCAAGCCCCCCAGTTTCTGGGGGAAGGCGCGTCTCACCGGCATGTTCAGGGTCTGTTCCGCCAGTTCCGTGATGCCCGCCATCATCGATGTTCCGCCTGTTAGAACGGTACCGGCTGCCAGCAGGTCTTCATAACCCGATTTGCTGATTTCCTTGTAGGCAAGGTTGAGAATCTCCTCCATGCGCGCCTCGATTATTCTCCCTAAAATCTGCCGGGAGACTTCCCGGGGTTCCCGGCCACCCACACTGGGCACCTCAATGGTTTCTTCCCGGGGGATCAGGGGACCGTAAGCGCAACCGTGCTGGATCTTGATGCGTTCCGCCTCCGCCACGGGGGTGCGGAGCCCCGTGGAAATATCGCTGGTAATATAATTACCGCCCACGGGAACGACGGCCGTCGCCCGGACGGTCCCTTCATAATAAACGACCATATTCGTGGTGCCGCCGCCGATATCCAACAGAACGACGCCCAGGTCTTTTTCATCCTGGCTGAGAACGGCTTCACCCGCCGCAATGTGCTCGAGGACGATCTCGTTGATTTCGAGTCCGACCCGGTTAACCGACTTGATGATATTTTGAATGGAGGTGACGCTCCCCGTCACAATGTGAACCTTGGATTCAAGACGGACACCGGTCATACCGACGGGGTCTTTGATCCCGTCCTGGTCGTCGACCATGAAGCTCTGGGGCAGGACGTGGAGAATTTCCCGATCTGTCGGAATACTGACCGCCTTGGCCGCTTCAACGGCACGCTGAACGTCTTCCCGGTCCACCTCTCCGCCTTTGATGCCGACTATTCCCAGGCTGTTCTGTCCCCGGATATGTCCGCCGGATACGCCGACATAAACGGAACGAATGGCGCAGCCCGACATGTGTTCCGCTTCATCGACGGCTCCCTTGATGGAGTCGACAGTGTTTTCGATATTCACCACCACACCTTTGCGCAGTCCATCCGAAGGGGTCGTGCCGATACCGATGATATCGATGCCGTTATCCGTCACTTCGCAGACCAATACCGATGTCTTGGTCGTCCCAATATCTAAACCGGCGATCAGATTAGTCTTTTTTGCCATTTTTCTGTTTACCTTTCCCTCGCGTCACTTTTTTACCACTTTAGATCAATTCGCTTCGGCGCCGGTTAAGTCCGGTATTCTTTTCCCTCGACGGTGGTTTTCGGAGGAACGTTTTTGACCTTGCTCTGAACGGTAATCTTTGTGGGATCCCGCAGATCAATGTGGAGCAGGGCCATTTCAATATTCTTTTTTTCCAGGCCTTTGAGAACAGCCGGCAAGGCCTGAAGTTTATTCACATAATCGTCGACACCCAGGATCAGGCAAAGTCCGGTGTCGGTAATCAGAGACAGTCCGAATATCTCGTCCAGATGGACCTCCGAGAGGTTCTGGTAGGCAATCGGCGCCTGCTTTGTATCGGATAAATACGTCAAGAGTTCAAGTGATTTTTTTAAAAGCTTTGTCTGCAGCGCGCCGTTTTTATAACACCCCGTCAGTACGGGAAGATCGAGACTGTCGTTTTGGTCCAGGCCTTTGAAAATGATTCCTTCCCGATCCACAATCTGGAATCCCTGCTTCTTTTCCACCAGTGCCAGAGGCGTCCGCTCACGGACTTCCATGATCAGGCGATCCGGCAATTCCCGGCCGACATGGGCCTTCTTGATCCAGGGGTTGCTTTCAATGCGCCGGGCAATTTTATCCAGACTGACGGAAAAGAGATTCTGATCGGGATGCAGTGCTGCCAGGGTGAGGACCTCCTGCTCGGTGACCTCACGACAACCCCGGACGACCGTTTCCCGGATACGAAAATGGGGGTCGCTCAAAATATAGCTATAGATAAAAATGAGGGTGGAAGTCACGAGAAGGGTTGCCAGGACAATCAGGCCACAGGCCGCAAAATCCCGGAGAAAATGTCCGGAGTAACGCTGCAAACGGTTTTTCCTGACACGAAGCGTAGACTGTGATATTTTCCGCACCATGGGTTATCTCTCACCCAAAAGCTTGACTTCCAACTCTAAAACCACACCCCTGTCGCGATAAATGCATCCCTGAACGTGATGAATCAAAGCCATGATGTCATCTGCCGTAGCATGGCCCCGGTTAATAATAAAATTTCCGTGTTTTTCGGATATCATGGCATCGCCGATGGCGTATCCTTTCAAGCCCGCCTCTTCGATCAGCCTTCCCGCAGGAATCTCCTTGGGGTTTTTAAAAATGGACCCGGCGTTCTTGTACTGAAGAGGATGTTTATGTCGCCTCTTCTCCATGATTTTTTTCACTTTTTCACCGACATGTCCTTCCGGATCATTCTGCAATTGAAATACAGCCTCAACGATCATCGTGTTTTCCGGCAGGTGAAAATTTCGATAGTCAAAACGCAGTTCTTGTTTCTCCAAGCGTTGCACGGCTCCCTGGGCGTCCATGAGTGTAACGGTTTCGAGGACTTCAGAAATGCTGTGGCCGTAAGCGCCGGCGTTCATCCGGACGCCGCCGCCGACACTGCCGGGAATACCGGCGCAGAATTCAAAACCGGTCAGGTTTTCCCGGACCGTAAGGGCAACCAGTTCCGATAAAGGAACACCGGCTTCCGCCCGGATCCGCATGGAGGCTTCCCTTTGCAGCAGGGTGTCGATCCGGTTTAATCCCCTGGTGCAGATGAGTGCTCCCCGGTATCCTTTGTCGGTGATGATGAGATTGGTCCAGTTTCCGACGACGGTGTGGGCTGTGCCTTGACGGTTCAGCAGACGGATCATTTCAGCCAGATCTTTGACGGACTTGGGATACAGGAGCATGTCGATTTGGCCTCCCACGCCCATGGACGTGTGATCCGCTCCCGCCTCAGCGAAATACACCGCATCGGGAAAAAGAAATTCCCAGGCAGGGCTTTCGACTGTTTTATCCATAACCGGCATGATTATCCTTTGGTTGTACTTGTACTTTTTAGCCGTTCAGCCAGTGCTTCCCCGATTTTCCAGACGTTACCCGCCCCAAGTGTGACCACGACATCCGTCGGACGGGCAACGGACAGAAGATGGTCCACGATGTCGTCGAAAGCGGGAATATAAATCACGTTTCTCTGCCCCCCTTCAGCCAGGCTGTCCCGGAGAGCCAGGGAGGAGACGCCCTCGATGGGGTCTTCCCCGGCGGGGT
>CAZTYA010000078.1:0-8162 GCA_964617255.1 uncultured Syntrophales bacterium | reverse complement strand
TTACGCTGGGAGATCCATCATGGACGAAAAGGAATTTGATTTTATCAACGTGATTCCCTTTATCGATATTATGCTGGTGCTCCTGACGATTGTCTTGACCACATCGACCTTAATCGCACAGGGCGTTGTCCCGCTTCAGCTTCCCCAGGCCTCTCATGTACAGAACCATACGCTGAAAACGCTTGCCATCGATGTCAGCAGGGAGGGTGAGGTGTTCTTTGCCGGCCGGCCTGTCTCTATGGACGACTTAATTACACAATTGAAAGGTCATGATCGAAAGACGCCGATTCTGATCCGTGCCGATCGGGCTATGATGCTGCAGATTTTCGTCGATGTGCTTGACGCCGTCAAGCATATGGGTTTCAGCGAAATCAGCCTCCAAACGGAGGCAAAATCATGAGCCGAACGGCCAGAGCCTACCATTATTCGATCTGGATACACGTTTTGATTTTGGCATCCGTCATGGTCATCAGCAAGAATATGGGCATTCAGACTGAGATCGTGCGCATAGATTTTTCACTGCTTGATGCTTCATCGGAGCCCAAAACAATCCCGCACAGCCCGGCGCCTGATGAAATTCAGCCGATCATACGGCGGAATTCTGACATAAAGAGGATGAAAGCACCGACGCAGAAGAGCGTCCAACCGGAAAATAAACCAATACCCATGGAGGAGAAAAATCCTGTCACTCCTGCATATGAAACCATGTACAAAGATCAGTTTTCCGTCGAAGCAACAGAAGGAGAGAAGTTACGTGAAAAAGGCCAAGCCATAACGGGAAACACTGGTGCTCAGGAGGTCATGACAGGATCCGGGTTAAATTCCGCCTTATCACCGGAATCACAGAGGCAGGTCTATATGAAAGAACATTTTGAATATATTCGCAGGAAGATCATGAAGCAAATGGTTTATCCGGGACTGGCCAGAAAGATGGGCTGGAGTGGACAGGTAACCGTGGCCTTTACAATTCAGGAAGACGGGCGGGCTGTCAATCTCCGGGTTGCCCGCTCTTCCGGCTTCGACCTGCTTGATGCTGATGCAGCGGATACGGTAAAGCGGTCCTCACCTTTTCCTCGCCCTCCCATCCGGGCGGAAATCATCATGCCGATAACCTATGAACTTAAATAGAAAAATGTTGGAGGAAATAACCTTATGTCTGGTGCATCACTCAAAAGAATATGGTGGGGCTTGATCGTGGCGCTATTTCTCTTTGCTCAGCAGGTCTATGCCGACACGGGAACCCTTGAAGTGAAAGGTGCCGTCAGGAAATCACTGTCCTTCACACTCAGTGACTTGAAAAACATGCCCCAATTATACGTCAGCGGCGTTGTGAGGGTCGAGGAGAAAAATGCCTGGAACGATCCGGAGAAAGATGGCGGCACAAATCGTTACGAAGGTGTTTTGCTGCGGGATATTCTGGATAAAGCGGGAATGAAATTCGTCCGCAAATGGGAACCGGGAGTCCTTATCCGCGTCAAGGGAGCAGAAAACCGTGAGGCGGTCTTTTCGTTCGGAGAAATTTTTTACAGCAGCACCGGTCGCAGCATCTTGGTCGCGCTAAAAAAAGACCATAGTGCCATCAACATAGACGGGGGTATCGGTGAACTGGTCGTCGCGACGGATGTCAGAGCAGGCCGCTATATTAAAGGTGTGCGGGAAGTTTTGGTTGAACGTGTTGATATTCCTCTGATCGCCTATACCGATAAGAAAAAGAACATCCTCCGCCCGCCCACCACATCATTTATTATAATTGATCATCGCACCGGTAAAACCAAAGCATTAAATCATGAAGATCTCTCTGTTCTGTCACAGGTGAACCTGCGAAACGCCTTGATGGCAGGAGATTGTGAAGGATTCAACGGTGTTTACGGTTATGAAGGACCCCTGTTAAGGTCGGTGCTCGAATGGTTCGGCCTGACATGGGCTGATCGCGATTATGGCAGATATGTCGTGGTATCCAGCGAAGACGGTTTTTGTGCCACCTTCTCCCTGGGGGAACTTTTTAATTCCCGCTTGGATAACAACATTATCATTGCCCATAAGAAAAACGGTGCTTTCCTGGAGCCCAAAGGGGGATTTGCCACATCGGTCGTTGGAGAAGACAGTATGGGGGGGCGTTCTGTCAAAAGGATTCATAAAATAGAAATTTATTAAGGGAGGATGGGTGATGCGAGGTGTTCTAAAATTGTTTTGCCGAAGGGGTTGGGCTAATTTACTGGTATCCGTTTCTTTGCTGATCGGTCTTATGGTTTCAAATCCAGCCTTCAGCGCAGAGCCAACAAAAGAAAACGTACCCAAATCCACGGACAACGTGTTCAAACTGGGTGAAGTCGTTGTAAGCACAGAAAAAGAAACGAAAGAGACACCCAGCACGATCACCGTGATTACAGCGGAAGATATCGAAAGAAGCCATGCAACGAATTTAGGTGAAGCCTTCAGATTCATACCGGGGATGCTTTACCGGCAGAGCCGAACAAAAAACGAGTATTATGTGTCCTTGCGCGGATTTTCCCAGGAAAACGTGCTCATTCTGATGGACGGTGTACCAATTTATGAACCTTATGAGGGTTTGGTGAATCTGGCGGACATCCCGGTACAGAATATCGCTGAAATCAAGGTCGTCAAAGGGAACGCCTCCGTTCTTTACGGACCAAACGCCTTGGGTGGCGCCATAAACATCATCACCAAAAAAGGGGACACAAAACCCAATTTTAGCGCTTCCTACCAAATCAGCGATTACAATACCCACCATATTCAGGCGACACATGGCTGGAAAGTGGGCAATTTCAGCTATTTTATTGGCGCCAGCCACAAGGAATCCGATGGTTTCAAATTGGCGGAGGAATTCAGCTTACCGGCCGATGTCACCACCAGTATGTACAATGCGCGGACCAACCCGCTTGCCCTCAGAAATACCCCTATCAAACCGGATGATGGAAAGCGCGAAAACAGTTATTATGATCGCGACGCTTTTACCTTTACCGGCAGTTATGACATTACCCCCAACCACAAGGTCGGCTTATCTGTTGAATACTATGACAGCGAATACGGTGTGCCGCCTGTACCGATCTACAGAGAAGCCAGGGCACGTGTTGGCGGTGCTTGGGGATTTGATTACTTCCCCCGTTATTGGCGATTTTCAGAATGGGACCGCTACACAATTAACCTGATTGAAGAGTCACAATTGGGGGCTCATTGGCGAATTAAGGGCAGACTGTTTTACGATGGCTATGAAAGTACACTGGATGCCTATGATGACGACACGTACTCTTCCATGAATCGTATAGGAGGACCTCCTTCAGGGCGATCATCTTATGATGATTACAGCAGGGGTGGCAATTTCTACACTTTCTGGGATGGCATCCCACGGAATAATATCAGGTTGGGCTTCACCTTCAAAGAGGATGTACACCGGGAAACGTTTGCGGGCTCTCCTGAGGATCGTTTGCGTTCCTACACCTATTCCGTCGGGCTGGAAGATGAAATCCGTGTCATTGAGCCATTGACGATCACCATTGGCTGCAGTTATGACGCCTTTGATAAAAGAGAAAGAGATCAATACGGACAATCCGATGAAACCGGGGATGATATCGATGCGTTAAACCCCATGATCGGATTTAATTATGTCTTTTCTCCTGCCGTGAACATTTATGGCTCCGTTGCCAAGAAGGTTCGTTTCCCCACGATGCGAAATCTTTATGCTACTGGTGTCATCGGTCCAACGGGTGATCCGGACCTTGATGAAGAAAGGAGTATCAATTATGAATTGGGCGGACGCCTCGCCTTTGCCAAGCAGTATTTGTTCGAGGCTGCGGTATTCTATAGCAGGGTAAAGGACATGATCAACTTCGACAACCAAATCGGCCGGTTCGAACAATATGACAAAGCGATCCTTGCCGGTTTTGAAATGAGCCTGTCCGGACAATTGACATCCCAGCTCTTCGGGAAATTAAGTTACACTTATCTCAATGCCCGAACCGATTCGACAGTTACTATTGAAAACAGCAACACACCTTCACTCGTTTATGAACCCGAAGAACTCCCGTACAGACCGGAGCATAAAATCGACCTGGAACTGAGCCAGAAATTCAGTTTCGGCACCACGATCGATTTCAATGCCAGTTATGTTTCAGAGAGTACATATTACGACCATGCCGACCCGGTTAATCGCCGGTTGGTTGCAAAGAAGGACCAACTGAACGATTATTACCTGTGTAACCTGAAAATCAGCCAGGATCTGAGTCATGGTCTACAGATTTATATAGCTGCGGATAACTTGTTTGATGAAGAATATCAGGACATTTTTCAACTTGCTGCACCGGGACGCACGGTTTGGGCGGGTATCAAATTTAATCTATAGGTTTTTTACCGGCACCGCAGGGGGGTATTCTTGATCTTCGATACCTCCCTGCCGCTGCTAAGCTGATCTCTTTTGAAGGGTTATTTAGAGGTGGGTATATTTTATGAGTGCAAATCTTTTAAAGGTTTTAATCTTTGTTCTGGCCTTTATCATTTTTCCGTTTTCACAAAGTTTTGCCTTTAATGATTCCCTTGCCGTGACAGGGGATGTAAAAAAGGCCTTGAATCTGTCTCTGGCGGATCTCAAAGAAATGAATCCGTTTCATATCGCAAATGTAACCATGCTGAAAGAGAGGAAACCAGGCGAGCCGGAGGTGCGCGTCGGTGTATATCATTTCAAAGGAGTGTTGCTCAGAGACATTCTTGAAAAAGCCGGGATGAAGCATGTGAGAAAATATGAACCCGGTGTTTACATCAAGGTAATCGGCGAAGGCGGTAGGGAAGTCATCTTTTCCTTTGGTGAAATCTTCTACTCCAGTATCGGACGGAGTACGTTGATTGCCTACGAGAAAGACGACAGGGGTATCTATGCTGGGGACGGCATAGGCGAACTGGTCGTGGCGACGGATCTGAGATCGGGACGATCCATTAAAGGAGTGCGAGAAATCCGGGTCGAACGGGTGGATATCAAGATGAATGTGTATGAAGAAAATAAAAAAAATATCATTCAACCGCCAACATCAGAGCTGATTCTTACAGACAAAAGAACGAACAAATCTTTACGGATTGGTCTGGAAGAACTGAAAAAGATGGACGTTCTGAATGTCGAGGACGCGATCCTGACTGGCGATTGTGTAGGATTCCATGGCGTTTATTCTTTTAAGGGAACAGCCCTGCGTTCTCTGCTGGAAAGAATAGGTGTTGACCCATTGAGTGGCACTTATGACCGCTACGTCGTGGTCAGCAGCGAAAACGGGTTCAGCGCCACGTTTTCCTTCGGTGAGATATTTAATTCACGCTTAAGTGACAACATCGTCATCGCCTATGAAAAAGATGGGAAATTGCTCAGCAGTGAAGAAGCATTTGCCATGTCGGCAGTAAGGGAGGACAGCCTTGGAGGGCGATCTGTCAAAAGAATCAGCAAAATTGAAATCCAATGATACATTGATTTAACCAGAAATATGGGATATTTCCTTTTTCTGACGCGTGATTTATGCGCAAGACAGCAACTTCAACATCTTTCTTAAATCAAGGGGGTATGCAAGGTTTCCTCACCCGATTCTACACTTGTGGAATGTTACACCTTTCTATAAAATTCACTGGCAGAAATATCATGCACAGGGATCTATAATCGCAGGGGGTAAAAAATGAAAAAGAATCTGCTCGATCTCCTGATCTGCCCGGCTTGCCTGCCGGAAGAAAACCGGCTGACCGAAAAAATCGATCAAGAACTGTCGGAAGATATCATTGCGGGGCGCTTGATCTGCCCAGCCTGCGGCAGGGTGTATGCCATCGAAAACGGAATCGCCCTGCTTGATCCGGCTTTATTTCCCTCCAAAGCCTATGTCGACAATAAATACGAAACCTCGCCGGTGGTTTCGTCCTATCTATGGAGCCATTACGGTGATCTCCTGAATGAGGAACAGGCCTCCGATGCTTACCGGCGCTGGAGCGATCTGATGCGCCCGGACAGTGGCCTCTGCATCGACGCGGGAAGTGCCGTCGGCCGCTTTGCCTTCGAAATGACCCGCAAATGCGACTTTGCCGTCGGTGTGGACAATGCCCGATCATTCATCCGGGAAGCGCGGGAACTCATGCAGAATCGCCGCAAAACGATTACCCTGAAAGAAGAAGGCTACTTGACACGAACGGTCGATTTTGTCCTGCCGGAGGATTGGGACTGCCGAAAAGTCGAATTCATCGTCGCCGATGCCCTGGCTTTGCCTTTCCGTGCAGACACGGTATCATCTTTGGCCTCTTTGAACCTGTTGGATAAAGTCCCCGTGCCCATAAAGCATCTGGAGGAGATGAATCGTGTAACCAGAACGGAAAAGGCCCAATTTCTGCTTTCCGATCCCTTTTCCTGGTCGGAAGAGGTGGCGCCGGAACAGAACTGGCTGGGGGGGCAAAAGCAGGGTCCCTATCAGGCACGCGGTCAGGAACACCTCCTGAAACTTCTGGTCGGGGAAAGCAACCTTTTGCACCCGGTTTGGTCGATTGAATCCTATGGTTCGCTCTGGTGGAAAATACGCACCCACGCCAACCACTACGAGCAAATCCGAAGCTGTTACATTAAAGCGGTCCGCTGAATCTTACGACAAACTGGAGGCCATCCCATGAAAACGCATTCGATCTGCCGGCTGTGTTCGGCCTGTTGTCCCATTGAAGTGGAAACGGAAAAGGGCAAATGGATATCCGCCTGCAGAAAATCCCCTTTTCCGGTTGAATACCAATTGGTTTGCCCGAAACTGGCGGCGGCGGCCGACATCATCTATTCCCCCCTGCGGTTGACCAAACCGCTGATCAATGATGGCAGCCGGGGTTTCCGGGAGGCCTCCTGGGAGGAAGCGCTGGATGTCGTCGCCCAACGACTCCTCATTTGTAAAGAAGAATACGGCGCCCAATCGGTTTGCTGGTTGCGGGGAATGGCCGCCGACTGGGGCGCCCCCTGGGATTATGTCAACCGCCTGATGAACGCTTTCGGTTCCCCCAATACTATCGGAAACGGCTCCATCTGCTTCGTCGGCCGCGATTTTGCTCACACCACGGTTTATGGCGCCATGACGATGCCTCAGGCAATGCAGGCCCAATGTGTTTTGATCTGGGGCAAAAACGACCGGGATACAGCGCCCGGCGCAGCCGAGGCGATTCTCCACGCCAGGCGAAACGGCGCCAAGCTCATTGTGGTCGATCCGGTAAAAACCGCCTTTGCCGGGATGGCGGACATCTGGCTGCAGATCAAACCGGCCCACGACGGCCTGCTGGCCATGGCCATGATTCATGAAATCATCAACCATAATCTTTATGATAAGGATTTTATAAAGGACTGGACCGTCGGTTTTGAGGCATTAAAAAAATCTGCGGAGCAATATCCGATCGACAAAATAGCGGCCGATATCTGGCTCGATCCGGAACTGATCCGCAAAGCCGTCAGGCTCTACGCATTGTCCAAGCCCGCCTGCATCATTGACGGCAACGGACTGGATATGCAGCTTGAGTCGTTCGAGGCCACACGGGCGGTGGCCATGTTGCGGGTGTTGACGGGAAATCTGGATGTCGGAGGCGGTGATCTCATCCCCCAGACCGTCCCCAACCGGAACCTGCAGTTAAAAGACCGGATTCCTGCCGGCATCGAGCCCATCACCGCAGATTACACCCTGTTCAACCGTTTTCACCGCAACTGGGGACATCAGGTGCAATCCTGTGTGATCGACGCCATCCTGGATGAAAAACCCTATCCGATCAAATCCCTGATCGTTCAGTCCGGCAATCCCCTCGTTACGTTTATGGATGCGGAGCGCGTCAAAAAAGCGCTGGAAAAACTGGAATTTCTCGTCGTAACCGACCTGTTCATGACCCGAACCGCGGCCATGGCGAATGTCATCCTGCCTGCCGCCAGTTGCTTCGAAAATACCCAGCTCAACCGCGCTTTTATCCGCACCAGCCCCGTCAGAATCCAGGAACAGGTGATTGCCCCCGTTGGTGAAAGCCGGCCGAACTGGCAAATCACCTTTGACCTGGCGCGCCGTCTTGGTCTGGAAGAAGAATTCCCCTGGAAAACCGCCGAAGAGGCCATCGATTACCAGCTCGAACCGGCGGGGATCACGGTGGCGATGCTCAGGGAAAAGCCGGACGGGATCATG
>CAZTYA010000077.1:0-8188 GCA_964617255.1 uncultured Syntrophales bacterium | reverse complement strand
TCATGCAATCTCCTGGATAGCGTCCTTACAGGAAAAACAAGGACCCTGTCAAGCGGAAATTCGCTCGATTAACGCATATCCAGTTTGTCCATGCGGTAATGAAGGGAATCGGCGGTTACCTGCAGGAGTTCGGCGGTTTTCTTCCGCGAGCCGCCCGTCTTTTGCAGAGCCTTCTCGATGAATGTCCGCTCGATTTTCTTCAGTTCCTCTTCCAGGTCCAGGCCTTCATCAGGCACATCGAACTGGGCCAGGGCGCGTTCGGCGATGGGCACGTTGCTGTTTAAAACGAGATTTTCCGGTAGAATGATATTCGAGGTTTCCAGGGCGATGCTGCGTTCGATGATGTTTTCCAGTTCCCGGACATTGCCCGGAAACGAATATTTCATGAGCAGTTCCATGGCATAGGACGAAATATTGCGGATTTCTTTCCCGAATTCCATGGAATACTTGTGAATCAGGTGTTTCGTCAAAAGCGGGATATCCTCCTGGCGGTTACGCAGAGGCGGGATATTGATGGGAATAACGTTCAGGCGATAGTACAGGTCTTCCCGGAACGAGTTGTCCTTAACCTTCTCCTCCAGGTTCTTGTTGGTCGCCGAAATGATCCGGACATCGACCTTGATGTCTTCTGTGCCGCCCACGCGCCGGAAGGATTTCTCCTGAACGGCCCGCAGGAGCTTGACCTGAAGCAGCGGCGGCAGTTCGCCGATTTCGTCGAGAAAAAGCGTCCCGCAGTGGGCAATCTCGAAGAGACCCGGTTTATCCGTATGGGCACCGGTGAAGGCACCCTTCATGTAGCCGAATAGTTCGCTCTCCAGCAGGTTCTCCGGAATGCCGCCGCAGTTGATGACGACAAAAGGCCTATCTGCCCGGGGGCTGCTGTCGTGAATGGCCCGGGCCACCAGCTCCTTTCCGGTCCCGCTTTCACCTAAAATCATGACATTGGCCAGGGTGCCAGCGACCTTTTTCACGGTGGCATAGACTTTCTGCATTTCCCGGCTCTTACCGATCATCCCCCGGAAGGAAGCGGCCTCTTCAATTTCCTTGATGAATTCCGCCTCGTCCTTCTTCAACCCCTTCTTTTCCAGGGCGTTCTGGATAATGCTTTTCAGATCGTCGATATCGAAATCCTTCTCCAGGTAATCGTAAGCTCCTTCCTGCATGGCTTTCACAGCCGTCTCCCCGGAGGCAAAGGCCGTAATCAGAATCACCAGCGATTCGGGTGAAATCTCTTTCACCGCCTTCAGAAATTCGATGCCGTCCATCTTCGGCATTTTGAGGTCCGTGATGATAAGATCGTACTTATGGCGCCGGCACTTCGCCAGGGCCTTGATCCCATCTTCAATGGATGTCACCTCATAACCTTCCTGAGTCAGAACAATTTCGAGTATTTCTCTGATGCCCTTGTCGTCATCGACAACCAGAATGTTCGCCACTGCCGTCTCCCCTATCCCGATGCGGGTAATTTCACCGTGAAAACCGTTCCCTGGCCGGGCACGCTGTCCACATTCAACTTGCCACCATATACCGTCACGATACGATTCACAATAGCCAGCCCCAGGCCGGTCCCCTGCTCCTTGGTCGTAAAGAAGGGTTCGAAGATCTTTTTCAAATCCTGTTCCTCAATGCCGATGCCCTGGTCGGATACCCGGATGGTCAGCCAGCGACGATTGTCCGCCCCTGCTTCGGAGCCAAGTGAAATGCCGACCCGGCCGCCGTCGGGCATGGCCTGGAGGGCATTCAGGATCAGATTCCATAAAAGCTGACGTATCTCGGTCCGATTTGCCGTCACCATGACCGCCCTAGGGTAGTCCGCTTCCATTTCGATCCCTTCATGCCAGGACGGCCCCAGTTTCACCGACTCCAGGATCTCGTCCAGCATGGCGCTGGCGTCGATTTCCTCGGAAACGCCGACCGTCGGCCTTGCCAGAACCAGAAAATCCTTAATAAAATTTTCAAGTTGGTCCTTCCCCCGGAGCATAATCTGGATCAGGCGTTCATCCACACTGTTCAACGCCAGGGATTTCTTCAAGAGCTGGATGGACCCGCTGATGGAGGCCAGGGGATTGCGGATTTCATGGGCCAGAATCGCCGCCATCTCGCCGATGAAGGCCATCTTCCGGCTTTCTTCCACGGCCCGCTCCATTTCCTTGATCTTTGTAATGTCCTGAAAGATCAGAATTTCACCGATTTTCTTGTTTTCGTTTCCTTTCAACGGTGACAGGGAACAGCCCAGTACGGTCGGCCGGATTTGCTCGGCCCGGATGGCAATTTCCACACGCCGCAGTTTTGCGGCGTCATCGCCGGGGGCATCGTCAATGGAAACGATGCTCCCATATTCAGGAATCACGTCCCGAATATTTTTCCCCAGAATATTCTTCGCGGCAAAACCCGTTATTTCCTCCGCCGCCCGGTTAAAAGACCGAATCCGCCCCCTAAGATCGATGGTCAGGATCCCCGTCTGCACCGACTCGACGATACTCCGGTGCAGGGAGTCCAGTTCTGCAAAGGCATGTTCTTTTTCCTGCAACAGTTGCCGGGTTTCCCTCTCCTGTCCGACCACAAAACTGGCGAGGAAGGTAATCAGATAAAAAGACAGGATATGCAACAACACGCGGAAGAAAACATGACCGCCATATTCCAGGCTCTGGTCAAGCGTCATGGCCTCTTGCTGAAGATGAAGGGGGGTTATCAGGCCATGAAACTCGAGATTGACCAGAAGGCCGTAAGAAATACTGGCCAGGGAAGCGACGATCAGGCCGCCCCGTCGGCCGAGAAAGACGACCGAGTAAATGATGACCAGAGGATAAAAAATGGGGTAAACGCTGCGAATACCTCCCGTCACATGTACCAGGCCCGTAACCAGGCAGACATCAAACATGGTCTGCAAATAAACGTGGAACTCCAGCCGCCTGATTTTTCGGATGAGAATGAAATAAAGAAGGGACAGAAAAAAGGAAATGGCAATGATCCGGTAGAAAAGCGTCATGGATAAAGCGGGCAACGGTTCGGTCACCTGGGCATCCATTAAGACAGCCAGCATGAGCAGAACAAACAGCACGACCATCCTCGCCACCACAAGCCAGTGGAGCCGTGATGTGCTGTTTTCATCCCAAAGGGAAGACGCCGAGGAAAACCATTGCTGCAGGTGTTTTTTCATTTGCCTGATCTATGGACTGTTATGTTATATAAAAAAATCATTAAGAATTTCTTGTGTCTCATCTTCCTCAATCCAGGCGTGACATGCATAACGGGGGGCCTGGATGGGTGGAATCCTCTCTTTTTTTCTGATCCCCGTCGGCCGTATGAATCGCTCCGGACACGGCGGGAGATTTTCCCCGTTTCAGGTAAAGGCATGGAATCGCTTTTCAAGGTTGGCACGATGATTCAACCCCTGATCGGGAAAACGGTCTTCTTCAAGGAACGGCCGCTGATCCTGTTTCTTTTGTCCTATGCGGCGGGAATCATGCTGGGCAATTTCACCGCCTTATCCTGGCATATCGCCGCATGTTTTCTTCTCGTCTCTTTAGCGGGGCTGTTACTCGCCTTCCGATGCAAGCGAGACATGCCGGGTTTTCTGGCCCTCCATCTTTGTCTCGTCCTGACGGGCCTGCTCGGCATGGCGTCTTATACAGCCACTGGCTCCGGTGAAACGGACCCGGTACCCAGACATCAGCATCATAAGATCGTTTACCGGGGGTTCATCGATGAAACCCCGCAAATGTCAGCGGACAGGACCGAATACATCCTTTCCGGGGTCCGCTTTCTGGAGAATAATGATTCCCAGCGCGTTCCGGGAAGGGTCCTTTTAAGCGCCGGCGGCGCGGATGCCTTGAAGTACGGCGACTACGTTCAGTTTCGCACCCGCCTGGCTGTGCCGCGTAATTTTAATAATCCCGGCGGGTTCGATTACCGCAAGTATCTGAACCAAAAGGGTATTCTCTATCGGGGAACGGTATCCGAGTCGCCCGATCTGATCCTGATTCGTCGCAACCTTGGCAATCCCATTAAAACCGGGATCGAAGCGTATCGTGACCGGCTCCGGGAATTTGTCAACCGGAACACCGCCCCCCCGGAACGGGAAATCCTCCTGGCCATGATTCTGGGCGAGCAAAAAACGATTCCCGATGATTTGAAAGAGCGGTTCAACCGGACCGGCACATCGCATATACTCGCCATATCCGGATTTAACGTCGGTATGATTGCTTTCTTTTCGGTCCTTTTTTTCCGATCCCTTCTGAAGATTTACCCGCGACTGCTTCTCATGTGGAGCGGAACAAAAGTCGCCTATGCCTTGTCCCTCGTCCCGATTCTTCTTTATGCGGGCGTCGCCGGGATGGGCATATCGGTCATCCGGGCGACGATCATGGTGGTCGTCCTGATGACGGCGATTCTCATCCGCAGGCCGAAGGATCTGCTCAATGCCCTGGCCCTGGCCGCAATTATCATTCTGGGTTTATCTCCGTCCTCTTTGTTTGACCCCTCTTTTCAACTTTCCTTTGCCGCCGTCGCAGCGATTTTATTTATTCCCCCAAGATTACAGATACCCTCGTCTGACCGAAAAGCGGAAGACGAACCGCTGTCCCGTGCTCTGACTCGAAAAGCGTGGCGCAATTTCTATCTTTTTCTCCTGGTATCGGCCAGCGCCACCCTGGGAACCCTGCCGATTATCGCCTATCATTTTCAAAGCCTGTCCACTGTCGTTCTCCCGACAAACATGGCGGTGGTTCCCTTTCTGGGTATATTGACGACCCCCATATGCCTGCTGGTAATCGTCCTCTATCCGCTTTCGGAAACCATCTGCCTGTTTCTGCTCCAAGGGGCCGCATATCTTATCCAAATATCCGTCTTTTTTGTCAATTTTTTTTCTTCCCTGCCAGGGTCCTCTTTTCTTGTTCCCCCTCCGGGATGGATCGACATCTGTGTTTATTATCTGCTTTTGTTGATTTCTACCTTATACATGGCCTCCTTGATGCAGAATCATTCACCGAATGCCCGCAAGGAAAAACCGCGTACGGCTTTACCGATCCGTGCGGGCATTCTGATCTTGATCCCGCTTCTGGCCGGCATTGTTCTTTATGGTTATCTATCGGCAAGTCCGTCTAAATACCTTAAATTCACCGTGCTTGACGTCGGACAGGGAAATTGTGCGCTCATCCGGTTGCCGGGCGGCAAAACCTTACTGATTGACGGCGGCGGCTTCGAGGGCAGCAGTTTTGACGTCGGTCGCTACGTGGTAGCCCCTTTTCTCCTGCGGGAGAAAATCCGGAAAATCGACGTGGTGGTCCTGACCCATCCCCACCCCGATCATCTGAACGGCCTGCTCTACATTCTCAAGAACTTTGCGGTCGGCGAAGTCTGGAGTAACGGAGACCGTGCGCCCTGTGAATCGTATAAGTGCTTTCAAAAAATCATCGGCGCGAAACAGATACCACACCGGTTCCTGCACTATGGTCAAGCGGACCGGCAAATCGATCGTCTGCGGATAAGCGTCTTGAACCCCTTGTCGCCCGATTTTGACTGCACCACGACCCCATGCGATTTCAACGATATCAACAATCGCTCCCTGGTCTTGTATCTCCGCTTCGGCAACATCCGGATTCTCCTGCCGGGAGATATTGCCGCGGAAACGGAAGCACGGTTGGCTGCCATCCCCGACCACATGAAAAGCCATATTATCCTGGCGCCGCATCATGGTGGAAGAACCTCCAGCACAGAGGCCTTTCTCGCGAAAGTTCAACCGACTGTTTCTGTTGTCAGTTGCGGCCTTGATAATCGATACAAAGATCCCCATCCCGATGTCATTGCACGCTACAAAAACAAAGGGACAAAAATCTATCGGACCGATCATGACGGCGCGGTCATGCTACTCACTGATGGAAACGGACTTTGGGACGGCAAAGGCACAAAAATATTGCCGTAAAAATCGCCGTTGATCAGCGGGTCAAATGGGCATTTCTCCTTGAAATATCCCCAAGTTCTGCTATTGCCTTTTTCCTTCGCCTATGGTAACGGTTTTGCGCGTTAAAAACGTTCGTTCCACAAAAAATATCGGACAGGGAAATCTGAGCGGTCAATTCCACATTTCTTTCAGGTTCTTCGCTTCGTAAGATGCGGACCGTTTCGCGAACGACCATCCTCCAACACCGGTACAGCTGGATTCACCTGTGATGAATCTCCTGTCCTGTAACCTATTCGATTGGAAAAGATGATTTATATGGAAGCAATTACCGTTATTAAAGGGTTTAAGGACGTCCTGCCCGAAGAAGCGCATAACTGGCAGAAGGTCGAACAATTCGCCCGCAAGATTCTTGGAGATTTCGGATACCGGGAAATCCGGGTGCCCATCCTGGAAAAGACGGAACTTTTCAAACGGGGGATCGGTGATACAACGGACATCGTCGAAAAGGAGATGTACACATTCCAGGACCGGGGCGAGGATAGCCTCACCCTGCGGCCGGAAGCAACGGCCTCGGTGCTGCGCGCCTATATCGAGCACGGCCTGTTCAACCAGAACACAGTCTCCAGGCTGTTCACCATCGGCCCCATGTTTCGTCGCGAACGACCCCAGAAAGGCCGTTATCGTCAGTTCCATCAGATCGACGTGGAGGTCCTCGGCGCGGATGACCCAAGGATCGATGCCGAGGTCATTCTCATGCTGGTTCACTTCCTCCGGGGGGTAGGCCTGGGTAATCTGAATCTTGATATAAACTCACTGGGCTGCCCTGCTTGCCGCGCTGCTTTCCGGGAAAAGGTGATCGCGTTTTTGAAGGACACAGAGGGTGAGCTCTGCGGCGACTGTCAGCGACGGCTCCATACCAACCCCCTGCGGGTCTTCGACTGTAAAAATGAAAGCTGCGCCCGGATCATCAAGGACGCCCCCAGCATCCTGGATTTCATCTGCGACGACTGTCGCAACCATTTCGAAACAGTCAAGACATCCCTGGCCCAGTTCGACCTGCCTTTCAGGATCAACCACCGCATGGTGCGGGGTCTGGACTATTACACCCGGACCACCTTCGAGGTCACGATCCCCCACATGGGATCCCAGAACGCCGTGGTCGGCGGCGGCCGTTATGACGGCCTTGTCCGGGATTTGGGTGGACCCGATATACCCGGCATCGGTTTTGCCATCGGTTTCGAACGCCTGATGGCGCTGTTACCGGAGGGACAGATGGAGGTGTCCCCGGCGCCGACGCTTTTTGTGGCCGCACTGGGTAACAAAGCCCAGCAATATGCCTTCAGGCTCTGCAACCGGCTGCGCCTAAAAGGCATCCAGGCGGAAATGGATTATGGCGGGAAAAGCCTGAAGAGCCAGATGAAGAAAGCGGATAAAATGAACAGCCGTTACACGCTTATTCTGGGGGACAGAGAAATTGAAACCGGACAGGGCGAACTGCGGGATATGCGCAGCAGCAGTCAGCAGTCCTTGCCGCTCGACCGGATGGAAGAGCATATCATTCAATTAGAAAAGTGAGGTAAAGACTTTGACTGAATTCATCAGCAAGCGAAAAAGAACCCATTACTGCGGTGACGTGCGCGCTGCAGACATCGATAAGGAAGTCGTCCTCATGGGCTGGACCCATCGTCGCCGGGATCATGGCGGCGTCATTTTCGTCGATCTCCGGGACCGGGAAGGCCTGGTCCAGGTTGTTTTCAATCCCGAAATTTCACCCGCAGCCCATGACGAGGCCGGACGCATCCGGAGCGAATTCGTGCTCGCCATTGTCGGCAAGGTCCGGCACAGACCTGAAGGCATGGAGAACCCTGATCTGGCTTCAGGCGAAGTGGAGGTCATGGTGACGGAGCTGGAAATTCTCAATGAATCGAAGACCCCGCCCTTCAGCTTGGAGGAAGGCCAGGAAATCAGTGAAAACGTGCGGTTGAAATATCGCTACCTCGACCTGCGCCGGCCACAGGTCCAGCGCAATCTGATTCTCCGCAGCCGGGTCGCTACGGCAACCCGGAACTATTTCCAGACCAACGGCTTTATCGAAGTGGAAACGCCGTTTCTGACCAAGAGCACCCCCGAAGGCGCCCGTGACTATCTGGTTCCCAGCCGCGTCAACCCCGGGACGTTTTACGCCCTGCCCCAGTCGCCCCAGATATTCAAGCAGCTTTTGATGGTCTCCGGTTTCGACCGCTATTTTCAGATCGTCAAGTGCTTCCGCGACGAGGACCTTCGGGC
>CAZTYA010000076.1:0-8195 GCA_964617255.1 uncultured Syntrophales bacterium | reverse complement strand
TTTTCTCCGAATGCCTTTTTAACCGCCTATGGACGTCATCTCTTTGAGGCATTTCTTCATATGCCGTTCTTCGCAGTTCATCTGATGCCCCGCCGGTTTCTTGGCAACCGCCGATCTCAGCAAGGCCTCCAGATCCTGGTTTGTACAGCCTTGCCTGATCGGTACCCGCAAGTCGATCTCTTCATCGATAAGCAAGCAGGCTCGCAGGTGTCCGTCGGCAGTCAACCGCAACCGGTTGCACGAACTGCAAAAATGATGGCTGACCGGGCTGATAAAACCGATCTTCCCCTGACCGCCTCTGATCTGATACATTGCGGCAGGACCGTCGCTTGTTTTTCGCTTGTCATCCAGAGCTTCCAGTTCATAACGACTGCTGATCCGTTCCTTGATCAAATCATTGGAAAGGAACTTACCGAGGTTCTCCATACCGGCAAATCCCAGGGGCATGAGCTCGATAAACCGAATCTGATAAGGACGATCCAAGGTTAATTGCGCAAAATTCAAAACCTCATCGTCATTAAATCCCTTGATGGCAACGATGTTAATCTTTATCGGAGAAAAACCCAGAGTATAAACTTTCTCAATCCCATTCAGAACAGCCTGAACATCGCCACCACGCGTGATTCGATTGTATTTGTCCGGATCCAGCGAATCCAGACTGACATTGATGCGCCTGACACCGGCTGTGAAAAGCCTTTCCGCAGCACCTTCCAGGAGAATGCCGTTTGTGGTGAGGCTGATATCCTCAATCCCTTCAATGAGATTCAGTGTGGCAATGAAATCGATTACCCCCCGCCGAACCAGGGGCTCTCCGCCGGTTATGCGCACTTTTTTGATCCCCATTTTTACAGCGATCATGACGACCCGCAGAATTTCCTCGTACCGCAGAATATCGTCATGGCCGATCAGGGAAAGCCCTTCCTTCGGCACGCAATATTGACAACGCAGATTACACCGGTCCGTTATCGATATACGTAAATAGTTGATGTCACGGTTATATTGATCGATCATACCCATCTCCACAAAATGCCGCTATGGATGTATCTTCATGATCATGCTCGTCTAACACACTTGCCTCACATTGGCAAGTTAGGAAAGGTTTTCCAAATGATGGTTTTCCATTCAAATCCCCTTGACAGAGGATGTTTTCTCGATTAAACGAAAGCTTTACGAATGACACAGCAACCGGAGTCCTGTATGTCAAAAATACCCATAACCAAAATCGGCTTCCAGAAGCTCAAGAAAGAGCTTGAGCAGCTTAAAAGTGTCGCCATACCCGAAAATATCCGGGACATCGAAGAAGCCAGAGCCCATGGTGACCTGTCGGAAAATGCCGAATACACGGCAGCGAAGGAGCGGCAAGCCTATCTGCATGGAAAGATCGGTGAACTCGAACATAACCTGGCGATGTCTGAGGTAATCGACTTGAGCAAGCTGACTGATGACAAGGTTGTTTTCGGCTCAACCGTTGTTATTGAGGACGTTGATTCCGGCGACAGCATCAAGTATCGGTTGGTCGGACCCTTGGAATCCAATGTCGATAAGAACCACATATCGGTGACATCACCGATCGGGAAAGCTTTGATCGGCAAGAAAATCGGCAGTGAAGTCAGTTTTTCGACACCAGGTGGAATCAGGAAAATCGAGATTATTGATATTTACATTGAAATATCCGAATAGAGTTTATCTTTCAGCAGGTTAAACAACAAAAAGCCGGGATTCAGGTCCCGGCTTTTTTCATTACTATAGATATCAGTTATCAGATGTTTTTCTCTGCAACGCTTAACCGTGTAATCGCTCTGAAAAGTGCCGACCGCATATACTCATATTGGTCGTCTTCCTTACTCATCTTCGACAGCGTCGACTCCGCATTCTCTTTTGCCCTCTGTGCACGTGCCTTGTCGATCAGATCGGATCTCTCCGCCGTTTCCAGCAGCACCGTCACTTTGCTTGACGTCACCTCAGCATAACCCGTTCCTGCGGCATAAAACGTTTTTTTACCGTCTTTGGTGAAATTCAGTTCTCCCACTTCAATGGAACTTAACAGGGATGCATGCCCTTTGAGTACACCGAACTCCCCTTCTGTACCCGGTATCGTTACTTCTTCTACGTTACCGCTGAAAACCATCGCTTCAGGGGTAACGACTTCCAGCATCAATTCATCAGCCATGGAACTTCCTCCGGCCCGTTATTCCGCGAGCTTCTTCGCTTTTTCGATCGCTTCCTCAATGCCGCCGACCATGTAGAAGGCCTGCTCCGGCAGATCATCGTGCTTGCCTTCCAGAATTTCCTTGAATCCCCGAACGGTATCCGGCACGGACACAAATTTGCCTTCCGTACCCGTAAACTGCGCTGCAACGAAGAACGGCTGGGACAGGAAACGCTGAATCTTACGCGCCCGGCTGACCGTCATTTTGTCTTCTTCGGAAAGTTCGTCCATACCCAGAATGGCGATGATGTCCTGCAGATCCTTGTACTTCTGCAATGTCACCTGCACCTGACGGGCGACTTTATAATGTTCCTCGCCCAGGACCATGGGATCAAGAATACGCGACGTTGAATCCAGAGGATCCACGGCGGGATAGATACCTAACTCTGTAAGTCCGCGTGACAAAACAACGGTTCCGTCCAGGTGAGCAAAGGTCGTTGCCGGTGCGGGATCCGTCAAGTCATCAGCGGGCACGTACACGCACTGCACGGCCGTAATCGAGCCCTTATTGGTGGAGGTGATGCGTTCCTGCAGTTCACCCAGGTCTGTGGCCAGCGTCGGCTGGTATCCGACGGCCGAAGGCATTCTTCCCAGAAGGGCGGAAACCTCGGCACCGGCCTGGGTGAAACGGAAGATATTATCAACAAACAAAAGCACGTCCTGTCCTTCGACGTCACGGAAATATTCAGCCGCCGCCAGTCCGGTCAAGGCCACTCTGGCGCGTGCTCCCGGGGGCTCCGTCATCTGACCGTAAATCAGGGCCGCCTGCTTGATAACACCGGATTCCAGCATTTCACGATAAAGATCGTTGCCTTCACGGGTTCTTTCACCCACGCCGGCGAACACGGAAATACCACCGTGATGCATGGCGATGTTGTGAATCATCTCCATCATGACGACGGTCTTGCCGCAGCCGGCTCCGCCGAATAAGCCCATTTTACCGCCGCGGGGGAACGGAACGAGGAGGTCAATAACTTTAACGCCCGTCTCCAGAACATGAACCGATGTATCCTGTTCCATAAAAGAGGGCGCCTCGCGGTGGATCGGCATGTAGGTCTCCGCATCAATCGGGCCCAGACCATCGACCGGCCGACCGACAACGTTCATGATTCTGCCGAGGCATGCTTTGCCGACGGGAACCGAAATGGGCTTACCCAAATCCTTCGCCTTCATGCCCCTGACCATACCGTCGGTGATGTCCATGGCGATGCAGCGGACGATGTTATCACCCAGATGCTGGGCGACTTCCACGATCAGGTTGTCTTCGTCATCATTGATGGCGGCATTGGTAATTGCAATCGAGTTCATGATGTTCGGGAGCTTCCCTTCCTCAAACGCCACATCCACTACAGGTCCAATGACCTGCACAACCGTTCCTATATTCATACCCATCTCCTTTTATTAAACTTTAGAGAATTTTGTGTTGCCTTTGCTATCTTAACCCTTAGCCAGAGCTTCCGTACCGCCGACGATATCCATGAGTTCCGCCGTAATCGCTGACTGTCTTGCCTTGTTGTATTTCAGCGTCAGCGATCCGATCAGTTCCTCACAGTTTCGCGTCGCGTTATCCATGGCCGCCATTCTTGCGCCGTTTTCACCGGCCGATGTTTCCACCAGAGCCCGATAAATCAGAACATGGACATACATGGGGAGCAATCTCTCCAGCAGGATCTCATCTGAAGGCTCATAGATATAATCAATGCGTTTTTCCGGATCGACGTCTTCGTCCGCACCGATTGTGGGAAGGGGGAACAGCCGGACGACCATGGGTTTCTGAACGGATACATTGACAAACTGATTATAGACCAGATACAGTTCATCATATTCCTCCTTCATAAACGCAGGTACGACGTCCCGGGCAATGTTTACAGCCAGACTCATGTCGAATTTATTGAACACATCGGCCCGGTCATTCATGATGGGCTGTCTTTTCCGGAAGTAATCCCTTGATTTTCTGCCGATTGGTACCAGCGTGACGTCCTTGCCCTCGTCTCTTCTGGCCTTGATGAACTTTTCCGTCGCCTTGATCAGATTGCTGTTAAAACCGCCGCACAGACCCCGATCGGAGGTCATACAGATGACCCGAAGCCGCTTCGCTTCTCTGACGGCAAGCAGGGGATGTGAATTGGCATCCACACGCAAGGCGAGACTGCTCAGAACATCCATGAACTTCGCCGCATAAGGCCGGAAATTTTCCATCCTCATCTGCGCCGATTTGAACTTGGACGCCGCGACCATGTTCATAGCCTTGGTGATCTGCTTCGTCTTTTGAACAGCGGTAACTTTTCTTTTAATGTCCTTTAAAGCGGCCATTAAACTAATCTCCCTTTTTCGGTTGTACTCTACTTGAACAGATCTTAGCCCGCTACAAACACGGAATCAAATTCCGTCAGCATATCCTTAAGCTGTTTCTCAAGTTCGGGACTGATGATCATCTTGTTATCAATTTCATCCATGATCTGCGGATATTTATTTTTGGCAAAGGCAATAACCTGCACTTCATAGTCCCTGACCTTTGCAACTTCATACTTATCCAGGTACCCTCTCGTACCTGCGAAAATGATCAAAACCTCTTCCGCAAGAGACATGGGCTGAAACTGCGGCTGCTTCAGCAACTCAACCAGTCGCACACCTCTTTCCAGCTGCATCTGTGTAGCCTTGTCCAGATCGCTTCCGAACGAGGCAAAAGCTGCCAATTCCCGGTACTGTGCCAAATCGAGCTTCAGGGTACCGGCCACCTGTTTCATCGCCTTCACCTGAGCGGCACCGCCGACGCGTGACACGGACAAACCGACGTTGATGGCGGGCCGTATGCCCGAGAAGAATAGGGCCGGCTCCAGATAAACCTGACCATCCGTAATCGAAATAACGTTCGTCGGAATGTAGGCCGACACGTCACCGGCCTGTGTTTCAATAACGGGCAAAGCTGTGAGAGAACCGCCGCCTAACTCCTGACTCACGCGGGCCGCTCTTTCCAGAAGCCTTGAGTGGTTGTAGAAAATGTCGCCGGGATACGCCTCACGACCTGGGGGACGGCGCAGGAGGAGCGAAATCTGCCGGTAGGCCACGGCCTGCTTGGATAGATCATCGTAAATGATCAGGGCATCTTCACCCTTGTCGCGGAAATACTCACCGATACTGCAGCCCGCGAAAGCGGCGATGTACTGAACAGTCGCCGGATCGCTCGCACAGGCGGATATTACGCATGTATAAGACATGGCACCGTGTTTCCGCAGATTCTCAACCACCTGAGCGACAGTCGACTTTTTCTGACCGATGGCAACGTAGATACATTTTATGCCCGTGTCTTTCTGCCGAATAATGGCGTCGATACCAATGGCCGTTTTGCCGATCTGACGGTCGCCGATGATGAGCTCACGCTGTCCGCGGCCGATGGGCGTCATGGCATCAATCGCCTTGAGACCCGTGTACATGGGCTGATTGACTGGCTGACGGGCAATCACGCCGGGAGCGACCATCTCGATTCTCCGGTACTGCTTGGCCTCAACGGGGCCCTTACCGTCAATCGGTGCGCCTGTACCGTCAAGGACACGCCCCAGTACCTCTTCACCAACGGGGACCTGTGCAATTTTACCGGTTCTCTTGACGATATCGCCTTCCTTGATATGCGTTACTTCTCCCAGAACGGCGACACCGACGTTATCCGCCTCCAGGTTGAGAACCATTCCCAGGATTCCGCCGGGAAATTCGAGAAGCTCCATGGCCATGGCGTTCTGTACACCGTAAACACGGGCAATACCATCACCGACGGACAGGACCGTCCCGGTCTCGCTGATGTCCAACTTTTTCTCATAGTCCTTAATTTGCTTGGAAATAATCTGACTTATTTCCTCTGCCCTGATCGTATCCATGTTCTATACTTCCTCCCCTAAGAGATTCCTGATTTTATTGAGCTGACTTTTGATACTCCCATCATAAAGGGTATCGCCCACCTTAACGACAACCCCGCCCAGAAGGGAAGGATCCTCTTCTATCGTCATTTCCACCTGCTTGCCCGTCAGGTTTTCCAGACTTTTCGCCAATCCATCGGATAGCTCAACTGAAAGCGGAAATGCGGTCTTCACCTGCACCCGAACTTTCTTTAAGGCCTCATCCATCATTTCGCGATAGCACTGAACGATTTCAGGCAAGGCGTTTATCCGCTGTTTGTCAGCCAGAAGATTAAGGAAATTCGCTGCGATCCCTGACAGCGAAATCTTATCCAGGACGGTTTTGACAACCGCTTTCTTGTCATCATTATCGAAGATCGGATTGTCCAGAAAATCTTTCAGATCACCGCTCTCTTCAACAATGGAGGAAAATTTCAGCAACTCCCCGTAATATTCCTCGTACCGATTCTCCTCGGCAGCGATGTCAAAAAAAGCACGGGCATAACGCTTGGCTATTGTACTGCTTCCGCTCAATGTTTTATCACCACCTTATCTAAATAATCTTTTACCATGTTTTCGTGATCCGCCGGTGTGATGCTTCGCTTCAGGATTTCCTCCGCCATCTGAACCGATAACTGGACCGCCTCCTGACGCAGCTGACTCTGGGCGTTAGTCAGTTCCTGCTCCATCCGAGTCTTGGTGTCTTCCTTCATCTTCTCGGCAGCTTTTTGCGCATCATCCAGAATTTTATCCCGCTCGGCCAGTCCCTGGGCCTTGATCATGTCTACAATGCCCGAGATCTCATCCGTCGCCTTGGTCAACTTGGTCTCGTACTCACGGAATTTCTGTTCCGCTTCCGCCTTAGCCTGTTCCGCATCGGCAAGGGCCTGTTTGATATCTTTCCGCCTTCCGGAGAAAAAATCTTTGATCTTATTGGCCATCAACCAGTAGAGAAAGCCAACCAGGATGGCCGTATTGAGTACCCTAAAACCGAAGTCTTTCCACATTTCCATGGACACGCCGTGTTCGCCCTCACCGCCTTCAGAAGCGTAAACGACAACCGAAATCAAAATGAGGGGTAGGGAACAGAGAATTGCTCGCAGATAACGCTTGAATGTATCACAAGAATCCAGAAGTCTCATTGAACGCTCCTCCCCAGGACCTTTTCGGCAATTTCTACAGACAGCTCCTTGGACTTACCCGTAAGGAAAGACCTGGCCGTATCCAGCTCGACGTTCAGTTTTGACCGGAAGCCATCCATCATGCCGGGAACTTCAGCTCTGACCGCATCAATAACTTCTTTGGCCTTGTCCGTGCCTTCCTTGACGATGTCACCTTTCTCTGCAACGGCATTCAATTTCGCCTGACGAACCTTCTCTTCATATTCCGCCATTTTTTGCGCAATGGTTTCGTTCAAACGTTTTATTTCATTATCAGAATCTTCAAAAGTCTTCTGCCGCTTTTCAATGATCGCAAGAATCGGTTTGTAAAGGATGAAGTTCAAGATGATGATCATCGCGAAAAAGTTGATCATCTGATAAACGAGAGTAATGTTGATTTCGACCACGGCCCTACCTCACAAGAAAAATATATTCCGGTTATGTTCCGTTGCCTGAACGCCTGTTATCGGCGAAACGGCAAAAAAAAACCGAGTGGATAATGCCTCTATCCTCTCGGCCTTAAATTCATGAAACCCCTATAATATAGGCTACAGAGCCCTCCCCTGCAATGAATCGATATGTTTCTGCTTGACCGCCCACCGACAACCTCGCTAGCGCACCGTTTTGAAAAAGCGCGGTTTACTAACCATAACTACCGGTACTTGTCAAGCACTTTTTAGGTATAAAAAAGCAAATATCCAAGGGGTCAAAGGGAGCAGACCTTGAACCATAACCAACCTCTAGGAGTGAAGGATATAGCGCCTCATACTGATATTCAGCATGAAGCCCATAGCGGTTAAAAGCACCAAAACAGCGGACCCGCCATAACTCATAAAAGGCAGGGGAATACCCACGACAGGCAAGATTCCCAAAACCATTCCGATATTGATGAGAACACCCCAGAAAACCAGCATGGAAATACCGAAAGCCACAAGG
>CAZTYA010000075.1:2699-8295 GCA_964617255.1 uncultured Syntrophales bacterium | reverse complement strand
CGGGAAAGGCGGTCTGGAGAAGATTCAGGAGGTTACGATCGAGATCGTCCATCTTCTATGCACCCCTTGTTTTGACTGCCGGCGCTTCATGAACTTCGCTGCCTTTCACGCGCGGTTCATAGGCGCACAGGGGTTCTTCAGCAAGATAATCGCCGGTCAATTCAAACGCCCGAGCCCGACATCCTCCGCAAACCTGGAGAAACGGACAGATGCCGCATTTGCCCTTGTAGCGGTTCAAATCGCGGAGGTCTTCGAACACCGGCGAATCGTTCCAGATTTCCATGAACGGTTTGTCCGTGATCTGGCCGCAGTCGATTTCAAGGTAACCGCAGGGTTGCACCTGCCCGGTGTGAGAAATAAAACAGAAGGAACTGCCGCCCAGGCAACCCCGGGTCATGGCGTGCAGTGCCGGCGCTTCGCTGTCCTGACGATGAGGATGCGTCGTTCCTCCCTTGCCCTTTTGGTGGACGATGCGGAAATAATGGGGCGCACAGGTTGCTTTGAGTTGAATGGGTGAGACTCGACTTTGCCTGTGGAACCACTCCAGGGTCTTTTCGTAGGCTTCGGCGGATATCGATTGATCACCCAAATCCTTGCCCCGTCCGGTGGGAACCAGGAGGAAGATGTGATGAGCCGCCGCATCCAATTCCACAGCCAGCGCAAGTATGGACTCGATCTGGTCCAGATTCTTCTGGGTGATCGTCGTATTGATCTGGAAGGCCATGCCACCGCGTTTCAGCAAGTCGATGCCGTCCATGGCTGCGTCGAATGCGCCGGGAACACCCCGGAATGCATCGTGGCTTTCCCGGTTCCGACCGTCGATACTGACACTGACGCGTTGGATTCCGGCCTGAAGCATTTTTTCGACAATTTCAGGCGTCAGGAGGGTGCCGTTGGTTGCCAGAACCATCCGCAGCCCCTTTTTTGTGCCATGATCGGCAATTTCATAAATATCCCCCCGCAGCAGCGGTTCACCTCCCGTCAGGATGATGATCGGCTTGCTGAAGGCAGCAATTTCATCGAGAAGTCGCAGGCTCCGTGCCGTATCAAGTTCTCCCGCATAAGGGCCTGATAGAGAAGACGCCCGGCAGTGAACACAGGATAGATTGCACCGGCGGGTTACCTCCCATGCAACCATGCGCAGTGTTTTCGAAAGCAGGGGAAGTTCCTTGTGCGGCGTCATGATCAGCCCTTCTGCAGAAGTTTTGCCGCCTCTGCGGCAAAATAGGAAATGATGATATCCGCCCCCGCCCGCTTGATGGCGGTGAGGGATTCCATCATGGCCGCCTCGCCGTCGATCCAACCCATCTGCGCGGCAGCCTTGATCATGGCAAATTCGCCGCTTACGTTGTAGGCCGCAACGGGCAGATCGAATTCCTCTTTGGCACGGCGAATGATATCCAGGTAGGGCAGAGCCGGTTTGACCATGATGATGTCTGCCCCTTCGCCTGCGTCCAGCGTCATTTCCCGGATGGCCTCGTCGCTGTTGGCCGGGTCCATCTGGTAACTCTTCCGGTTGCCGAACTGAGGTTTGCTTTCGGCGGCTTCCCGAAAGGGGCCGTAGAAGCTGGAGGCATATTTGGCCGAGTAGGCCATGATCGGGAGCATTTCGAAGCCGCTTTCGTCCAGGGCTTCCCGGATGGCGCCCACCTGTCCGTCCATCATGGCCGACGGGGCGACCATGTCGGCTCCGGCCCGGGCGTGGGAAAGGGCCGTTTCCGCCAGCACCTCCAGGGTCGCATCGTTGTCGACGTCGCCCTTGTCGAGCATGCCGCAGTGGCCATGGCTGGTGTATTCGCACAGGCAGACATCCGTGACGATCAGCATGTCGGGACATTTTTCCTTGATCCGCCGAACAGCCCGTTGGATGACGCCGTCTTTGGCAAAGGCGCCTGAAGCTGTTTCATCCTTTTTCTCTGGGATACCGAACAAAAGCACAGCGGGAACACCCAGAGACTGAAGGGCCTGCACGTCTTTGATCGCATGGTCCGCCGATTGCTGGAAAATCCCCGGCATGGAAGCCAAGGGTTTTTTGACTTCCTTCCCCGGGACGATGAACAGGGGAGAGATGAAATCATTTACCGACAGGGCTGTTTCCCGGATCAGACTCCGGAATCCTTTGTTTTTTCGCAGCCGCCTGGGCCGATATTCAGGGAATTGCATGGTTGCCTCCAGATGAGATATGTCCCGGTTGGATCAGTAGGGCCGATTTTTGGTAATCGTTCCTCAATCTTCGATGCCGATTTCCCGGTCCGTGAGAAAACAGGCCGGATCAGGAGCCCACATGTCGCCCGTCGCCGCTTCCGCCCGGGCACGGAAATTGCCGCCACAGATGTCGAGCCAACGGCAGCGGGCGCAGCGGCCCGTGACGAAGCGCTTTTTGTCTTTTAACCGGGCCATCAGGTCATTGGACGTATCCGTCCAGATTTCGCTGAAGGGTCGTCGCCGGATGTTGCCGAAGGAGACATCCCGCCAGAACTGGTCGGCATGGACTTCACCGTCCCAGCTTACACAGCCGATGCCGTGGCCGGAACTGTTGCCTTCGTTCATTTTCAATAATTCCAGCACGTCGGCGGCCCGATCCGGACTTTCCCGGAGAAGGCGCAGGTAAACATAGGGCCCGTCGGCATGGTTATCGACGGTGAGGATTTCTTTTTCCAGCCCGCGGTCAAAAAGCAGCCGGGTCCGATTGAGGATGAGGTCAAGGACAGCCCGCGCCTCGGTGTGGTTCAGGTCCTCCTCAATGAGATTCGAGCCGCGGCCCGTATAAACCAGATGATAAAAGCAGGCGCGGGGAATGTTTTCCGCCTCGATCAGATCAAAGATTGCGGGGATATCGGCGGCGTTTCGCCGATTGATGGTGAAGCGGACGCCGACCTTGATGCCTTCAGCCAGACAGGTGCGGATGCCGGCCATGGCTTCGTCGAAGGCGCCGGTTACGCCGCGGAAACGGTCGTGCGTTTCCCGGAGGCCGTCGAGACTGACTCCGACATAGGACAGACCGAATCGCCTGAATGTTTTGGCGAAATCGCCGTTAATCAGGGTGCCGTTGGTGGAGATCACAGCGCGGATGCCTCGATCGGTTGCATGCCGGACCAGATCCGGCAGATCCGGCCGCATCAGGGGTTCACCTCCGGAGAAGAGAATGACCGGGCAGGAAAATGCCGCCAGATCGTCGATGAGCGCCTTGCCCTCGGTCGTTGTTAATTCTCCCGGAAACGCTTTGTTCTGGGACTGTGAATAACAGTGAACGCATCGGAGATTACACCGCCGGGTCATATTCCAGACGACGACGGGGCGCTTTATTGCCGCAAATTGGAGCAGGTGGGAAGGCAGGTTCTTGCCGTCCCGATTGTACCGGAGGACATCGGCCGGTTCCACCGCCCCGCAGTATAGTTTAGAAATGCCGATCATGACTTTAATCCTTTAACATGCATTGGGTTATCTCGCCGGGTGAACGGATCCATAGCATCCATTCTTGTGCCCTCCCGCTAAGTAGCATATTCCCCCGGGGGGTACAAATGATTCTTTCGGCATTAACAAGAGCGGGTTGATGGTTTTCGATAAAGCATCCGGAATGCCTAAATCAATCATCCTAAACCATTGACATCAGGTTCCGTTTCCTTTATACATGTGCCATTTCCGGCGGATGCCAAGAGGAGGCAGCGTGACCCACAGAATTCTGGTTGTAGATGATGACGTTTCGGTCCGCGATTTGTTTCAGACCGCCTTTGTCGATGCGGGGTATGAAGTCGTGCTGGCCGAGGGCGGTGAAGAAGCGCTCGATATTCTGCAGAAGCAGGACATCAACGTGATTTTTCTGGATCTGAAGCTGTTCGGCATGAACGGCATCGACCTGTGCCGCCAGATACGCAAATTCAAACCTGTTTCACTGATTTACGCGATGACGGGCTGGAGTGCACTTTATGAAATTGAAGAGTGCCGTGAAGCGGGTTTTGATGATTTTTTCACCAAGCCGGTTTCATTGGAAACGATTTTCAAAGCCGTCAATGATGCTTTTGAAAAGCTGAACCGCTGGCGGATTCGGTCATTAATCACCTGATCCCGGTGGCAGAAAACCAGCCGCCCCTATTCTAAAGATCTTTTACGTCCTTGCTGATTTTCAGGCGCCCTTCCTTGATCATGGAAGCCTTGTTCGCCTCCAGCCAGGATCGGATCACATCTTCCTGCTTGAACCGCAGAAGTCCCTGCTTGAGATTATCTTTCCTCGCTTCATAATCCGCAGGATTAATGCTTTCCCGGGCAATAAAACGAATGATATAGGCATTTCCTTCGATGATGAAAGGTTTTTCCGGATAAGGCGTATTTGGCGTCAGTTGCAGCAGCGTATCCGAAAGTTCTTGGGATGTTCCGATCCTGGGAATGGTCTCGCCGGGCAGAAAGAAGCCCGTTTCTGAGATATTCAGACCGTTGGCCGCGCAGACTTCTGACCAATTGTCGCCTTTTCCCAGACGATCCAGGATGGACACCGCTTTTTCCTCCGCCAAGCGCTGGGCTCTGACGGCGATAAAGATCGGTTTCAGCCTGGCTTCCACATCTTTCAGGGCAGGCGTGTAGGCGGGTTTTTTCTCCATAAGTTGAAAAACATAATAGCCGTTTCCGTCGGACATGACCGGACTGAGTTCGTTTTTCTGGAGATTCAGCAGTTTTTTTGTAAAATCGGTAATATTTTTGAATGCCTGCGGGGGTTGATTCAGGGGGAAATAATCCGTCGTGTGTACGGTATAGCGATTCTCGGCGGCGAACTGAGGGAAGTTTTCCTCCTGGTAAATCGTGTCGTGAGCGTCTTTGGCCTTTTTTGCGGCCGTTTGCATGCCCTTAATCTGTTTCAGTTCAGCGATGGCCATGGCTTTCATGGCGGCGTCGTTTAGTTTGGCGTTGCTCTTTTGCCAGTTGTCCTTCTTCTGATCGATGTAATCCGAAATTTCCGTTTCGGAAAGGGTGACGGATGCCGCCGCATCAGCCGCGGTGAAAGACAGGTAGCGCAACTGTATCTGCTCGGGAATCCTGAAACGGTCGCTGTTCTGCTTCAAAAATGCTTCCATATCCTTGTCGGTGGGGGTGATATTCTTTGCCATATCCACGGCTTTGATGTTGACGAACTGGATATTGATCTTTTCATTACGGATCTTATAGAGATCGAGAACTTCACGATCCGTAACAAAAACACCGCTTTGGATCAGTTCCCGCATTTTTTCCACGAGGATGCTTTGCTTATGCGAGGCTTCAAACTCTTCGGGTGTCAAGTGGTTCATCTGGAGGAGATCCCGATAGAGGTATTCTTTGAAGACGCCGTCCCGCTGAAAACCAGGGAACGTCAGAATGGAGTTGCGCACGTCTTCGTCCGTTACCACAATTCCTAACTCATCGGCTTTTCTGGTGATAACCGCCCGGGCGATGAGGTTGTCCAGTGCCCGTTGTTTCAGGTTGAGCGATTTGATCAGCTTTTTTGGGTCGGGCGCGTTTGGCGCGGCGTAGAAAATTTGCGTCAACAACGGCTTGAGGTGTCCAGCGTATGCCTCCAATTCGGGCAGAATATGGATCGCGGCGGTTGCGCCGCTTGCTTCGTCTGGAT
>CAZTYA010000075.1:0-2689 GCA_964617255.1 uncultured Syntrophales bacterium | reverse complement strand
TCGTCGGTGAGCATGCCCTTGAAACGCTGCTGGGTAATCTCGATCAGATTCTGGTATTCCTTCTGAAATTCCACATAGGCAATCGGTTTGCCGTCGATGGTGGCAATGGCCTCAGCGGTTTGTTTTCCACCCATTGAGCCGAAATAAAGTGCAAACACGACAATGATTAAAAACAGTAAGAGCTTCATAATCCAGCTCTTGGCATGTCTTCTCATGAGATCCAGCATAGGGCACCCCGCAACGTCGATTTAGAACGAAACCATTAATATAGGCATTGTGAAATTGCAACGGATTTTTGGAAAATTTCGTTGATTAGGCCTGTGAAATAGGGTATATGCAAAATTCGTTTAAATAGCTGTAAATGTTCATTTTACTGAAATGATTCAACATTTGGATTCCGTCCGAAGGAGGCGCAGCGTGTTATTTGATTTCATCTTAGGAAAGTTTTCCAATGACCTGGCCATCGATCTGGGCACAGCCAATACGCTGGTTTATGTCAAGGGCAAGGGCATTGTTTTAAGTGAACCGTCCGTCGTGGCGGTGCATATGGATTCCCGGGGGATGAAGAAGGTATTGGCGGTCGGCGCCGAGGCAAAAAAAATGCTCGGCCGGACGCCGGGAAACATTTCCGCCATTCGGCCCATGCGGGACGGTGTCATCGCGGACTTTGATATCACCGAAGCGATGCTCCGCCACTTTATCTTGAGTGTCCACAACCGGCGCGCCTTGGTCAGACCGCGTATTATTGTTTCCGTTCCCTCCGGCATTACCCAGGTGGAACGGCGGGCGGTGCGTGAAACGGTTGAATCCGCCGGCGCCCGGGAAATCTATCTTATCGAAGAACCCATGGCGGCGGCCATCGGCGCGGGTCTTCCCATCCGGGAACCGATCAGTTCGATGATCGTCGATATCGGCGGGGGAACGACCGAAGTTGCCGTCATATCGCTGGCCGGTATTGTTTATTCCCAGTCGGTCCGCGTGGCGGGTGATAAGATCGACGAGGAAATCGTCCAGTACATGAAACGGAAGTACGGTCTTCTCATCGGCGAACGTTCCGGCGAAATGATCAAAATGACCATTGGGTGCTGTTACCCGGACGACGAGTTGAGAAAGGTTGATGTGAAAGGTCGGGATCTGATTTCCGGTATCCCGAAGATCGTGGAGATCAATTCCGAAGAAGTGCGGGAAGCCATCCAGGAACCGATCCGGCTGATTGTGGATGCCATAAAGGATGCTTTGGAGAATGCGCCGCCCGAACTGGCGGGAGACATTGTGGACCGGGGGATCGTGCTTACCGGCGGGGGGGCTCTGCTGCGAAACATCGATCTCTTGATCAAGGAAGAAACAGGTTTGCCCATCATGGTGGCGGAAGATCCGCTTTCCGCCGTGGCCCGGGGCGCCGGAATGGCTCTTGATCAACTGGATATTCTCAAAGAGGTGACTTTCCAAGTTTAGACAATCCGGCATGGATAGGGCTGTCATGATATGGTGAAATGGATGCGTTCTTTACCCCGGTGTTCGGCGGCCTATCCGTCGCAGGGATGAAGAAGGCAACGGCGGTCTTCTTGACTTTCCTTTTATATATGCGCGGGAATCATATTGATGCAGTCGCCGAAAAGAAAATATTACCTGTTGTTTCTGGCCCTCATTTTTCTCCTGGTTTTGGGGCTTTTCTCCTATCAACTGAAGACATCGCCCCGGCCTAGTTTCCTCCGGAAAATCATTCTGGAAATCACATTCCCCCTTGAATCGCTTATTCATGAAAGCATCAGGGGGATCGAGAAAACCTGGCGGCGCTATCTTTTTCTTTACGGGTTGACCGATGAAAACCGGCGCCTGCAGGAGACCAACGCCCGTCTCAGCCGAAAAGTTTTTGAATACCGGGAGGCTTATCTGGAAAACATTCGCCTCCGCAAATTGTTGACTTTCAAGGAAAAACTGCCTTATCGGACTACAGCCGCCGGTATAACAAGACGGGATATGGCGGGAATCATGAAAACATTGATGATTGACCGGGGAGAAAACGATGGGATCCGCAAGGGGCAACCGGTCATTGTCGAAGCGGGATTGGTGGGGCGTGTCATCGAAACGACTTGGCATGCCTCCCGCGTGCTTGTCGTCACAGATGAAAACAGCAATGTCGATGCCCTGATTCAGAGAACCCGGGCAAACGGGATCCTTCAGGGAACGGGCACCGGACGTTGCAATCTGAAATACATCGTCAAGACGGATCCGGTTCAGAAAGGGGATATTGTCCTGACATCCGGCCTGGGGGGTGTTTTCCCCAAGGAGTTGACAGTGGGGGTGGTTCGGATGGTGGAAAACAACAAAACCAGTATGTTTCAAAACATAGACGTTATCCCCTTTGCGGATTTTCGAAAGATTGAGGAAGTGCTTGTTATCACGGGGCAATGGTGAAGGCAATGATCTCCGGGCTGGCTTGGATCCCTGTCCTGCTTCTCTTGGTCATCTTACAGAAAGCGACCCTGGAAGTTTTCTCGTTTTACCTGCCGAGTGTTGAATTCTCCCTGCTATTCGTTGTTTTTGCGGGCTTCTCCATGAGCATACCCAAGGGAACAATCCTGACCCTGATTGTCGGCTTTTTTGTCGGAACCATGACTGGTACGGTGACGGGCCTGTTCATGTTCGTTTACTTTATATTGTTCTGCGTTTCCACGCTCGTATCCAC
>CAZTYA010000074.1:0-8315 GCA_964617255.1 uncultured Syntrophales bacterium | reverse complement strand
GGACGGGCGGGAATTTAACAACCGGACCTTTAACCGGCGGGTCAATCGCATGGCCCATGCCCTGGAACAGTTGGGCCTGGTCAAGGGCGACCGGATTGCGGCGCTCATGACCAACTCCAGCGAGTTTCTGGAGATCTTTTTCGCCTGTGCGAAAACCGGCGTGATCATGGTTCCGTTGAATTTTCGGTTGGCCGCGCCGGAGCTGATCTACATCGTCAGGGACAGCGCGCCGGGAGCCCTGATCTATACTTCCGATTTCGCTGAGAAAATCATCGCCATCAAGGCGGCCGATCTTCCCCTCGTCAGCTATTTCCGCCACGGCGGCCAAAATCTCCCGGACGATCCGACGTTGTCGGATCTGACCGCACCCCTTCCGGAAGATGAACCGATGCCGGCTGCTGAAGTCACGTTGAACGTTCCCCTGTGCATCATGTACACCTCCGGCACGACCGGCGACCCCAAAGGCGCCATGCTCTCCCACGGCAACATTCTGTTCGGCGCGATTCATTCCCTGGTCGGCTACGGCATGGACAAAACCTTCAAATCCCTTGTGGTTGCACCGCTTTTTCACATCGGTGCTCTGGCCGCCTCGGCGACGCCGGTGATTTATGCCGGCGGGTCCTTGATTCTGAAAAGTTTCTACAACGCCTCGGAAGTGATCAAGCTTATCGTCCGCGAGAAGATCAACTACATGTTCGCCGTCCCCGTCATGTTCCAGCTCATGGCCAAATCCGACGAATGGGACAAGGCGGATTTCTCCCATGTCCATTACTTCATCTCCGGCGGCGCGCCGATTCCTGTGGAGGTAATCCGCAAGTACCAGGATGAAAAGGGCATCGGCTTTGTCCAGGGCTACGGCCTGACGGAAACTGGGCGCCTGACTTCCCTCGATCTCGAAGATTCTATTTCGAAGGCGGGTTCGGTTGGCAAAGAAGTCTTTCACATCGACCTGCGCATCGTGGACAACGATGGACGGGACATCCCACCCGGCAAACCGGGGGAAATTATCGTCCGGGGGCCCAATGTGTTTTTAGGCTACTGGAACAAGCCCGCGGAAACGGCGGAGGCGATGGCCGACGGCTGGTTCCACACCAGCGACATGGGACAGCGCGACGGCGACGGCTTCGTTTACATCATCGGACGCAAACAGGAGCTGATCATCAGCTCCGGGGAAAATATCTATCCGGCGGAGGTGGAACGGGCAATCCAGGCCCTGCCCCAGGTGAAAGAGGCGGCGGCGGTGGCCATGCCGGACCCGGCCAAACGGGGCGAGGTCGTGGCGGCTTTCGTCAGCCTCCAGCAAGGCCAGGCAATGACGGAGGAGGATTTGATCAATGCCCTGCAAGGTCAGATTGCCCATTTCAAGATCCCCAAGCGGGTTTTCTTCCTGGATGATTTTCCCCGGAACGCCACTGGCAAGATTCTGAAAAGGGAGCTGCAGAAACACTTTACGACTGAGGAAGCTTAAGATGGACCTGATACCCTATGCGGAAGAACACCGTATCTTCCGGGACAGTTTCCGAAAATTCCTCAGGCAGGAAATCGTCCCGCACATCGAGGCCTGGGAGGACGCGGGCATTGTACCCCGGGATGTCTGGACAAAGATGGGCCGGGCGGGATTTCTCTGCACCGCCATACCCGAACAATACGGCGGTCCCGGCGCGGATTTTCTCCACGCCGTAATCATCATCGAGGAACTGGCGAACTGCAATTTCTCGGGCCTGGGCATCCGCCTTCATAGTGACGTGGTCACCCCGTATCTCCTGGAATACGCAACGGAAGAGCAGAAGCGGAAATACCTGCCCCGGTGCGTCTCCGGCGAAATCATCACCGCCATCGGCATGTCCGAACCCAACACCGGGAGTGACCTGGCAGCGATCCGGACCACTGCGGTACAGCAGGGCGACGATTTCGTCATCAACGGCCAGAAGACGTTCATCAGCAACGGCGTCAACTGCGATCTGATCGTTCTGGCCGCCCGCGATCCGGCGGAATCGGATCCCCACCGCGCCATAGATTTATATCTGGTCGAGGCGGGAACACCGGGCTTTGATAAAGGACGTCGCCTGAAGAAAGTCGGCTGGCACGCTCAGGATACGGCGGAACTTTTCTTTTCCGACTGCCGGGTGCCCCGGCAAAACCGGCTGGGCGACAAGGGCACGGGCTTTAAGAAAATGATGAGCCATCTGCAACCGGAACGCCTGGTGATCGCAATCTGGGCTGTCGCCGCCGCGGAGTTCATCCTGAAGGAAACGATCGCCTACGTTAAAACCCGGGAAGTTTTCGGGAAACCGGTGGCCCGGTACCAGAACACCCAGTTCGAGATTGCCGAAATGGCGACGGAAATCAAACTGGGACGTAACCACGTGGATAAGCTGATCATGGAGCACATGGCGGGCGAAAATATCGTGACGGACGTGTCCATGGCCAAATACTGGACGACGGAGATGGCGTTCCGCGTGGCCGACCGGTGCATGCAACTGTTCGGCGGCTACGGTTACTGCGAGGAGTACCCCATCGCCCGCGCCTGGCGGGACATCCGGGTGAACCGCATCCTGGGAGGGACCAACGAAATCATGAAAGTGGTCATCGCGAAAACATTGGGACTATGATTTTGATAACCAATGATGCCCGTAACCATAAACTTGTTGCGGTCATTCAAACATATGCCAGAGGGTTATTTGTCGTCCCGGACCTGATCCGGGACCCATTTGCAGAATATCACTTACTGGAAATGGATTCCGGGTCGCGCGATGCTTGCCCGGAATGACACTGATCTTTCTGTGCAACTCTTGCCTTGGAGAAAAGTACACTTACTTGAGCATTTAAACGGCAAGAGTATAAGCAATGTTTCAGCTTCACATGCTTATAATCACAATGATAGGGAGGATTATTATGAATAAAAGCAGATGGTTGATTTTTTCGGTTGTGTGCCTTTTACTGGCAGCAAGCTTTATCGTTTCCGGCGGCACGGTCTATGCCGCCTATCCGGAGCGTCCGATTACGCTTCTGGTAGGGTTTGCCCCCGGAGGCTCCCTTGACCTGAGCGCCCGGGCCCTGGCGGCATCCGTGGAAAAAATCCTGGGCCAGCCTGTGGTCATCGAAAACAAAACCGGCGGGACGGGCACCGTCGCGCTTGCCGCCCTGCTTTCGCAAAAACCCGACGGCTATACCCTGTGCGCCACCCCCAGCTCGGTTTTAATCCGTGTCTCCCAGATGCAGCAGGTTCCCTTTAAGCCCCTGAAAAGTTTCAAATCCATCATCGGCTACACGGCGCCCCAGCTGGGCATTGCCGTCAAGAGCGACGCCCCCTGGAAAACTCTGAAGGACCTGGTCAATGACGCCCGGAAAAATCCCGGCAAAATCAAGTACGCCACGACCGGTGTCGGCAGCACCACTCATGCCGCCGTAGAGGAAATCGCCGTTCGCTCCAAAGTCCAGATGATCCACGTACCCTACAAGGGAAGCAATGAAGCCATGACGGCCCTGCTGGGCGGCCATGTAGAATTCGCCTCCCTGACTTCGGAATTCGTCCCGGCGGTCAAAGCCGGACAGTTGCGGTTGCTCGCCACCATGGGTGAGGAACGATCCCCCACATTCCCCCAGGTGCCCACCATGAAGGAAGCCGGTTATGATTTTGTCACCGATGCGGTATACGGTATCGTTGCCTCGGCTGATCTGCCCACCGACCTGGCAAAGAAACTGGAGAAGGCTTTCGCAAAAGCGATCCACGACAAGCAGTATCTGGAAACGATCAGCAAGATGGACCTGGTTCCGGCTTACTACAGCGGCAACAACTATGATAAATTCCTTAAATGGAATTGGGGCGTGATCAACCGGCATCTGATCGGGGCGGGCCTGATCAAGGAAGCGGCGACGCAGCCGGAGTAAGCTTTTCAAGTCGGTCGCAAGTCACGCCACACGACAGGAAAATGGATAGAAAAGAGATCATCAGCGGCGGCTTCTGGCTTTGTGCAGCGATTGCCGTTATCTTCGTGTCCCTGCGTCTCGGTCTTGGACCTTACAACAATCCCGGACCCGGTTTTCTCGCTTTCTGGTCCGGCCTTCTTCTGACCGGATTGAGCGGCGCTTTGCTCTGGTCCGGATTACGCAGGAAAACGAAAGCCGCCGACCTGGTCGATTTATGGCAAGGCCGGAAGTGGTCCATTCCGCTTATGGCCGCATCGGCTTTGATCCTTTATAGTCTGGTTCTGGTCAAACTGGGTTATCTTACCGCCACCTTCTGCTTGATGGTGGCCCTGTTTTCCGTGGGAAAAATAAAACTCCCTCTGGCCGTTCCCGGCGCTTTGCTCGCAGCCTTATTCACGTTTGCACTGTTTGATTGGTTCTTGAAGATGCCCCTGCCCCGGGGCATCTTCGGTTTCTGATATCTGTCATGTAACATGGACATTATTTTCAATAATATTACCGGCTTAATTAATGGATTTTCCGTCGTGCTGCAGCCGACGCAACTTGTTTTCATCTTTGTCGGCTGCTTCCTGGGAACCCTGGTGGGCGTCCTTCCCGGCATCGGACCGGTCGGGGCCATTTCCATCCTCATGCCCATCACTTTTCAAATGTCGCCCACGGGGGCCATCGTCATGCTGGCAGGCGTTTATTACGGAGTCATGTACGGCGGCTCCACCGCCTCCATTCTGGTGAATGTGCGGGGTGAAGCCGCCTGGGGCGTACCCTGCCGGGACGGCTACCTGAGGGCGCGCCCGGGGCGCGCCGGCCCTGCCCTGGGGATCGCCGCCATCGGCTCTTTCCTCGCCGGCACCACAGGTTTGATCGGATTGCAACTGATCGCCGCGCCCCTGGCAAATGTGGCTCTGGAATTCGGACCGCCGGAATATTTCGCAATCATCCTGGTCGGCTTTACATTTATTATCTATTTGACACGGGGTTCCTTGCTTAAAGCGGGGATGATGGCCTGTATCGGATTAATCCTGAGCCAGATCGGGCTGGACCCCATCACCTCCGAGCAGCGGATGACCTTCGGCATCCTTAACCTGTTTGAAGGCATTGGCGTTGCGCCACTGGCCATGGGCCTGTTCGGCGTCGCCGAGGTGTTCACCAATCTGGAAACGCTCCACAAAGGGGAACATATCAAGGTTAAAATCCGGGCGCTCATCCCTTCACGCTGGGATTGGATGCGAGCCCGGTGGGCGATGCTCCGGGGCAGCCTGGTCGGCTTTTTCCTGGGTATTCTACCCGGTGGGGGGCCGGTGATTTCCACCTTCATCGCCTACGGCCTGGAAAAAAGGATCGCCCGAAACCCGGAGCGCCTCGGCAAAGGAGCCATCGAGGGCGTGGCGGCGCCGGAAGCGGCCAACAACGCCGCCGCTTCGACTTCCTTCATCCCGCTCATGACCCTCGGCATCCCACCCAACGTGGTCCTGGCCGTGCTTTTCGGCGCATTTCTCATCCACGGCGTTACACCGGGGCCGCTTATGCTGAAAGAGAACCCGGACATGTTCTGGGGTATCATTTGCAGCATGTATGTCGGTAATGTCATGCTGCTGGTTCTGAACCTGCCCCTGATTCCGATGTGGGTCCAGGTACTTAAAATCCCCGGAAGAATTCTCTATCCCCTGATTTTACTGTTTTGTGTTATCGGCGCGTATGGCATCAACAACAGCGTCTTTGACGTGTACGTGATGATCTTTTTCGGCGCAGCGGGCTATCTGTTTCGGAAATTCGGCTACGAGGGAGCCCCGCTGATCCTGGCGTTCGTCCTTGGCCCCCTGTTTGAAGTCAATCTGCGTCGGTCGCTTTTGATGTCCGGGGGTAGTTTCGCCATCTTCTTCACCCGCCCTATCGCCCTGGGAGCGATTATCATTGCCGCCGCCCTTCTCCTTTTATCCGTCTATCAAATGCACCGGAAGCGATATGCAAATAGAACTCGATTATTCTAATTCCTTCATTCGAATGTTATAAGCTCAATATCTTATTAAATATTAGTCACATAGCTGTGATGATATCTCGAACCTGCAGAAAAACATTCGATTGCCGAAACTCTTCTTGACATCGGGCGATACATCGTTATGATAACGAATCTGAAATATCCAGGCATCAGTAAATTATGGAAACTAAAAAACAAACAAAGGCTCACTCAAAGCTCCCGCTGACACATTGGCGAATTTTAGAGAACCACGGAGAGGAACAAAGCCTCCTGATCCGGGAACTGGGCCTGCATCCTCTGCTCTCCCAGATCCTGGTCAGCAGAAACATTACCACGACGGAAGACGCCCGGAAATTCCTCCACCCCTCTCTGGGGGACTTGCACAATCCGTTTTTAATGAAAGACATGAAGGAAGGGGTTCATCGCCTGATTAAGGCCATCCTTCAGGGGCAGAAGATCATGGTCTACGGCGACTATGACGCCGACGGCGTGACCTCCGTGGTGCTCCTGGTCAAATTTCTCCGGGACATCCACCAGAAAGTCGATTATTACATCCCCGGCCGGGTGGACGAAGGGTACGGCCTGAACAAGAACGCCATCGACCAGATGCAAGACGACAGTGTCAGTCTGATCGTCACCGTGGATTGCGGCGTATCCGAAAATGATCACATCGCCTACGCGAGAACCAAGGGGATCGACACGATCATCCTCGATCACCACGAGATACCGGATGCGCTGCCCGATGCGGTGGCGATCATCAATCCGAAGCAGGTGGACTGTCAGTTTCCCTTCAAGCACCTGTCCGCCGTGGGGATCGTTTTCAATTACCTTATCGCCCTGCGGGGGCAGCTCCGCAACGAAGGCTTCTGGAGCAACCGGCCTTATCCGAATCTGAAAGAATATCTTGATATCGTCGCACTGGGCACGATCGGCGACATTTCTCCCCTGATCGACGAAAACCGGATCTTTGCGAAATTCGGTCTGGATCTGATGACGGAATCGCCCCGGATCGGCATTCAAGCCCTCAAGGAAGTCTGCGGAATCGAAAATCAGGTCATCGACTCCGAAAAGGCATCATTCTGCCTGATTCCGCGGATCAACGCGGCAGGCCGCGTCGCTTCGGCCAGCGATGCCGTGGAACTGCTCCTGACGGAAGACATGAACGAAGCGAGGGACATCGCGCGCAAGCTCGACTCCTTCAATCAGCGCAGACGGACCATGGAAAAGGATATTCTCGATGAAATCATTGTGCTGATGAATGAACAGGGCGAAACGGGCCAGAAAAGTTCCATCGTTTTCGCCTCGGAGCGATGGCATCCCGGCGTCATCGGTGTCGTCGCGTCAAAGCTGGTGGATCGCTTCTGCCGGCCTGCCATCGTCATCAGTCTCAAGGACGGCATCGGCAAGGGCTCAGGGCGGAGCATTTCACATTTCAACATCTACAGGGGACTCAAGAAGTGCGAGTCCCTTTTGCTTTCCTATGGCGGCCACCGTTTCGCAGCGGGCATCTCCATTCGGGAAGAGGATGTGGACGAATTCGGCCGGATTTTCGACCAGATAATCCGCGAAGAAATGGATACCGCCGATTTTGTTTCGGAAACCCTGATTGACAGTCAATGCAGCCTGGCGGAAGTCAACCATGACTTTTTGCAGGAGATGGACAAGCTGGCGCCTTACGGCAGCCGGAATCCCGAACCGGTCCTGTGCGTCCGGAACGCGTCCATCAGCGCTCCCTCCGTCGTCGGGAACAACCATCTCTGGATGCGCATCAATAAAGACGGGACGACAAGGAATTCCATCTGGTTCAGCAAGGGACATTTGATGCCGACCCTGACCGACCAGACCCTTGACATCGCTTTCACCCCACAGATCAACCACTGGCACGGCACCGCCAATATCCAGTTGAAGCTCGTTGATATCGCCCTGCCGGCTATGGCGGGGATGTAACAGAACCGCCGGCAACATCCTGTTTTTCTTCAAGAACCACCACCGTTCCCGCCAGCTTGTCGTGAAATCCCTGTTTTCTATTATCAAAAGCGATCCAGATGAAACCGAGATTAAGCGGTAGAGAGGAAAGAAAGTAGCCGATCCAGCGGAGAAATGCGGTACCGAAACCGGGTGCTTCACCATTTTCACGGATGACCTTGAGGCCGAACACCATCTTTCCCGGGGTCTTTCCGCAGATACCGATGAAATAGGTGAAATAAATCATGCACATGAACAGGCAGAGACCATTGAAAAGGAGGGCGACACGAAAGGCAGCCGTCAACATGCGCCCCCAGCCGGATCCGAGATTGGGAAACGCTGCCGAAGCGCCCAGGGCCAACATGCCGATGAAGAAAACGGTCAATGACAGGAGATAGATAATCAGGTTATCCAGCATAAAGGCGAAAAATCTCCGCCAGAATCC
>CAZTYA010000073.1:0-8339 GCA_964617255.1 uncultured Syntrophales bacterium | reverse complement strand
TATTAGAATCTTCACTTCATTCAGAATGACCACGAACGTTAATCAGGTATTACGACACAGTCTCCCGATCCGGCCCATCATAAAAACCCGTCCACGCTAAAAAGGAAAGTTTGTTTTCAAACGGGAGCAAATATAGGTGAAAATGCCGGTTATGTCAAAGCGATTCACCGGGGATGTCATCTGGAAAACCAAGAGATTTCTTTTCCGTCCTGCTGTCGCCTTCGGGTTTACACCGGGTATTTCCTGATCGACCTCCCACCGATCCGGGAAGGCAATTTGGACTTGAAATATACCCTTCCATATAGTAATTCGTTCCTATCGGGCTTGAACAAAAGTAACGCCGTCATACCCGTCGCACCGCATGGCGATTAATCTAATACGCCGATTACATTGTTTTTTACCAAATCCCCGTCTGCTCCAGAAGGAAGGATGACGTGATTGACACCGTTGCTCATTCATTATTGACCGGCCCGTATCCCCTTCCCCCGGAGAAACATCAGAAACATCCTTATTTTCTGCATAAGGAGGCATCGTTGCATCATGAAAAAGACGCCCCTGTATGAACGTCACCTCACCCTGGGGGCGACGATGACCGACTTCGGCGGCTGGACCATGCCTGTCCAGTACACGGGCATCATCGAGGAACACAAAAGAACCCGGGAAACGGCGGGTCTATTCGACATCTGCCACATGGGGGAAATCGACATCACCGGTCCGGGCGCCTTCGATTTCCTGCAGCTCATCCTGTCCCGAAACCTGGAAGGGCAGCAAGTCGGGCAGTTGAAGCTGAGCGTTATGACCAACGAACGAGGGGGGATTCTGGACGACCTGACCTTTTACCTCCTGGAGGATCAGCACTATCGTCTCGTAACCAATGCCGGAACGAAAGAGAAGGACCTCGCCTGGATTCTGAACGTCAAAAACGAAAAAGGGTTCACCAACATCACGGTCACCGACCACTCCGACACCATCGGCAAAATCGATCTTCAGGGCCCCAGGGCGTCGGCCATTTTGCAACCCCACGTTCCCGCCGACCTGTCGGCGATCAAATTTTACCATTTCGTTTTCTCCACCGTCGCCGGCATCGCGGCCCTCGTTTCCCGAAGCGGCTATACCGGCGAGGACGGCTTTGAAATCTATGCCGACGCCGACCGCATCGCTGAAATATGGGATCTGCTGCTCGACACCGGGGCGGTGCAGGGCTTGGTTCCCGTCGGCCTGGGGGCCCGGGACACCCTGCGGCTGGAGTGCGGCATGACGCTTTACGGAAACGAAATCGACGAACAGACGACGCCGTTCGAGGCGGTTTACGGCTGGCTGGTGGACCTGAAAAAGCCCTTCATCGGCCGGGACGCCCTGCAGCGCCAGCAGTCGGAAGGCATCGGCAGAAAGCTGGTCGGCTTTGAAATGGTGGACAAGGGGATCGCCCGCCACGGCTACCGGGTCCTCAAGGAGGGGCGGGACATCGGGGTTGTCACGTCCGGCACCTTCGCCCCGACGCTTAACCGGGCCATCGGCATGGCCTATGTACCCGTAGCAATGAAGGAACCGGGCACGGAGATCGATATCGACATCCGGAACCGGCCGGCCCGGGCACGGGTGGTCAAACTGCCCTTTTACAAGCGCCTGGCTTGATTCATAGTGTATTGAAACGATGATAATTCAATACACCGGGAGCCCCCGGCGGATAATCATGATTGATTATTTAATGCATTCAGACGGTTGGGGAGTTTTCCCCCACGGCATGTTTTGTTCTTCGAAAATAATGAATAAATAACTTGCCTTCCCCTAATTTCCGTCTTTTTTTACCGCAAAAGGCAATTGCTTCTTGTGAATCTTCCATCCAATGGTGTAAATGATTTCTCGGAAACCTTCATGGGACACTTGCTTGCGAATTCTCTGCCCCTTCCGACCGCTTGCATTTGACAACCTATCGATATCAATGGCGGTTTCCACATAAAATCACCACATTAAATTCAGTACCCACCAGGAGGAAGGTATGGCGAAACCCAACCCGAATGACCGTCGTTACACCAAAGAACACGAGTGGGCCCTCGATAACGGCGACGGTACCATCACCATGGGCATCACGGACCACGCCCAGCATCTGTTGACGGACATCGTCTATGTGGAATTGCCGGATATCGGGAAAAAGGTCAAGCAGATGGACCCGGTCACGGTCATCGAGTCGGTCAAATCCGTCTCAGACATCTACTCCCCTGTCAGCGGCGAAGTCGTCGCCGTCAACGAAGTGCTTCAGGATAAGCCGGAGCTGGTCAACGAGGACGCCTTCGGCGAAGGCTGGATCGTGAAAATCGCCATGTCCGACCCGCCGGAACTGAACGGCCTCATGGATGCGGCGGCCTACACGGGCCTGATTGCCGTGGGAAAAGACGCGGGCCATTAAAAAACGACAACCACATATTTTCGGGTGAAATTATGGACTATACGCCGCACACGCCGGACGATATCGCGACCATGCTCCAGACGATCGGGGTTTCCCGCCTTGATGATCTCTTCCGGGACATCCCGGACGCCTACCGGTTACCCCAACTGCCCGATCTTCCCCCGGCCCTCTCCGAACAGGAAGCCTGGCGGCACATGGCCGCTTTAAGCACGCAAAATACCGTTCCCACCATGACTCTGATGGGGGCCGGCGCCTATCACCACTACATTCCGGCCGTCGTCGGCCACATGATCGGGCGCTCCGAGTTTTACACGGCCTATACGCCCTACCAGGCGGAAATCAGCCAGGGGATCCTGCAGGCCATCTATGAATACCAGACGATGATCGCGCGCCTGACGGGCTTGCCCGTCGCCAACGCCTCCATGTACGACGGGGCGTCTTCCATGGCGGAAGGGGCGGTCCTTGCCGGAAAAACCCTGAACCGCAGCCGGATTCTCATCAGCCGCACCGTCCATCCCGAATACCGGCGCGTCGTCAGTACCTATTGTGCCGCCAACGATTACACGCTGACGGAGATTCCCTGCGACACCGCAGGCAGGGTTGACACGCAGGCGCTCATGGCCGCCATGGACGACCGGACGGCCGCCGTCTGCGTCCAGAGTCCGAATTTCTTCGGGATCATCGAAGATTTCCGGGCAATCGAACCGGTTGCACACGGCACGGGGGCTTTATTGATCGCCGGTTTTACCGATGCGACGTCCCTGGGCCTCCTGAAGCCGGCCGGGGCCTTCGGGGCGGACATCGTCTGCGGCGAAGGCCAGAGCTTCGGCAATCCCCTGAACTACGGCGGCCCTTACCTGGGCATCTTTGCTGCATCGGAGAAACTGCTGCGCAAAATCCCCGGACGCCTCTCCGGCATGACCGTCGATCTGGACGGCAACCGGGGTTTCGTCCTGACCCTCCAGGCACGGGAACAGCATATCCGGCGTGAAAAGGCCACCTCCAACATCTGCACGAATGAAGCCCTGTGCGCCCTGGCGGCCTCCGTCTACCTGGTCAGCCTGGGGAAAAACTTAAGGAGACTCGCGGAATTGAATGTGTACAAGGCACGGTATCTCAAGGAGAAACTTGCCGCCCTCCCCGGATGGGAGGCCCCTTTTTCCAGTCCTTGCTACAACGAATTCGTTCTGAACTGTCCGGACCCCCTCAAGGTCAACGCCGCCTGGCAGGAGGCGGGTGTGGTCGGCGGTTATATATTGGCCAAGGATTATCCGGAACTGCAAAACGGCTTGGTTCTTTGCGCCACGGAAATGCTCGGCAAAGACGACATCGATCATGCCGCAGCTGTTGCGGCGACGGTCCGTTAGGGAAAGGAGGCGGAAATGGATTTAATCTTCGAAAAGAGCCGACCCGGCCGCAGGGCATCGGACATTCCCGCAAACGACGTCCCCGTAACGCCCCTGGCAGAAGTGATCGGCGAGGGACTCCTTCGGGAAGACATCGACCTGCCGGAGGTGAGCGAACTGGACCTGGTCCGTCACTACACGGCCCTTGCCCGGCGTAACTTCGGCGTGGATCTCGGATTTTACCCTCTCGGGTCCTGCACCATGAAATACAACCCCAAAATCACGGAAGAGGCTGCAAAACTGCCCGGTTTTACGGGTCTTCATCCTTATGCGCCGGAAGCCTTCGGCCAGGGGAACCTGGCCCTCATGGACGAACTGCGGCGGATGCTCTGCGAACTCTTCGGCATGGCCGACTTCACCCTCCAGCCCTCCGCCGGTGCACAGGGAGAATTGACGGGCATCATGATCTGCCGGAAATATTTCGAGAAAAAGGGTGAAAAGCGAAGCCGCATCCTCATTCCCGACGCCGCGCACGGCACAAACCCGGCTTCCGGCGCCCTCTGTGGATTCGAAACCGTCACCATCCCCTCCAGCAGCGAGGGCGGCGTGGACCTGACGGTGCTTGAGTCGGCTATGACGGAAGACGTGGCGGGACTGATGCTGACCAATCCCAACACCCTGGGATTTTTTGAAAAGAATATCGCGGACGTAGCCCGGATCATCCACGGCCGGGGCGGCCTTTTGTACTGCGACGGGGCGAACGCCAACGCCTTCCTGGGCCACACCCGCCCGGGGGACATCGGCTTCGACCTGATCCAGCTTAATCTCCACAAAACCTTCTCGACCCCGCATGGAGGCGGCGGACCCGGCAGCGGACCCGTCGGTGTCGGAGCAAAACTGGTTCCCTTCCTGCCCGTTCCACGCATCATCAAGGTTGAAAACCGCTATACCCTGGCGGAAGATTATCCCGACACGATCGGCCGCGTGAAAGCCTTCTACGGAAACTTCAACGTCATGGTGAAGGCTTACACCTACCTGCGGCTCCTTGGTGCGACGGGATTGAAACAGACGAGCGACATGGCCGTCCTTAACGCCAACTACATCAAGGCACGCCTGGCTCCGTATTTCGATCTTCCCTATGACCGGACATGCATGCACGAGTGCGTTTTTTCAGGGAACGGGCAGGTTCAAGCTCACAGCGTCCACACCCTGGATATGGCCAAGCGCCTCTTGGATTACGGCGTACATCCGCCGACGATCTATTTCCCCCTGATCGTCCCCGAAGCGATCATGATCGAACCCACCGAAACGGAGAGCAAAGAAACCCTGGACGCCTTCTGCGACGCCATGATCGCCATCGCGAAGGAAGCGGAAGAAGATCCGGAACGGGTCAAGGGCGCCCCCTACACCACGCCGGTGAAACGGCTGGACGACGTCCTGGCCGCCCGGAAGCCGAATGTCTGCTGGACCGGGAAATAGGGGGCGGACAGGATGAGCATTGCCGCGCCGATCCTGCGCAAGCCTCCGTGGCTGAAAGTCAGGCTGCCTCAAACAGACAGGACGGGAGGGGTAACCCATCTTCTTTCCTCCTGCCGGCTTCATACGGTCTGCCAGGAAGCCCGCTGCCCCAACCTGGCCGAGTGTTTCCAGTCGGGCACAGCCACCTTTCTCATTCTGGGTGACTGCTGTACCCGCAACTGCCGGTACTGCAATATCCGCTACGGTTCACCCCCGGCGGTCGATGCAGGGGAACCGGAGCGGATCGTCTCCGCCGTCGGACACCTCAGCCTCTTTTATGCCGTAATCACCTCCGTAACCCGGGATGATCTGGAAGACGGCGGCGCGGCTCAATTTGCGCATTGTATCCGGCTGCTCCGGGAAGCGCATCCTGCATGCACGGTCGAGGTCCTGATCCCCGATTTCCAGGGCTCGCTTCCGGCCCTACGGGTAGTCATGGCAGCGGCACCGGCAGTGATCAATCACAACATGGAGGTCAGTGAAACGCTTTTCACCGCATTAAGACCGGAAGGCAGCTATAAGCGCTCCCTGGAACTCCTGCGGCGCGTCTGTGAACAGGCGCCGGACATCGTCACGAAAAGCGGTTTTATGATCGGCCTGGGGGAAGAGCATGACGATATCATCCGGCTCATGACAGACCTGCGGACGGCGGGCTGCCGGCGGCTGACCATCGGCCAGTACCTGCAGCCGACACGAAACCACTGGCCGGTCCACAAATATTACCACCCCGATGAATTTGCAGACCTGCGGCAGACTGCACTGGCCATGGGCTTTGAAGCTGTCATGGCGGGTCCCCTGGTCCGGAGTTCCTACCATGCGGCGGCCATGTGAGAGGAGAGAACCATGAACTACGATCTGATCGTCATCGGCGCCGGCCCCGGCGGTCACGCCGCCGCTCTGGAAGCGGCACGCCTGGGCCGGAAGGTCCTGATCATCGAAAACGGTGACTGGGGCGGCACCTGCACCCACCGGGGCTGCATCCCGACCAAAGCGCTTCTGGCCTGCAGCCGCCGTTACCAGGAAATCAAAACGTGGAAAAGGCTGGGCGTCTCGGCAGAGAATACCGTTTTCGACTTCAATACCGTCAGGCGTCATCAGGCCCAGATGGTCAAGGTCTCCGCGCTCGGCGTTCGTAAATCCCTCCAGGATCTGGGCGTGGATTGCATGGAAGGCGAAGCCGCCATCCTTGCCCCGGGTGAAGTGGAAATGGTCCACCCCACCGGCGCAACCGAGCGTCAATACGGGCATAACATTGTGATCTCATGGGGTTCCGAAGTCTCCCCCCTGCCGACGATCCCTTTTGCCAACCGCATCATCCCTTCCGACACCCTTCTGCAGATGGAAAAACTCCCGGCCAGTCTCGCCGTGATCGGCGGCGGCGCCATTGGCGTCGAGTTTGCGACATTCCTGGCAGAGGTTGGCGTAAAAATTACCCTGATCGAACTCATGGCGCATATTCTGCCCTATGAAGACCAGGATGTAGCCGATTTATTGACCGGAGAACTGAAAAAGAAGGGCATCGATATCCACACCGCAGCGTCCGTCCAGGAGGTTATGGAAACGGATGGAGGGGTAACATTGCGGGCAATCCGGGCAAATCAACCTTTCCAGGTTGAGTCCGAGTACGCACTTGTGAGTACGGGCCGGCGTCCCCGGTTGAGGCTGGCAGAACTGGACCGTCTGGGTGTTGCTTACAGCGGCAGGGGAATTGTTGTCGATTCACATCTGCAGACGAGTGTCCCCGGCATTTTTGCCGTCGGCGACGTCACCGGCGGAATCCTGCTGGCTCACCGGGCTGCCGCTCAGGGAAGAACCGTTGCCCGGTTCCTGTTTGCCGATCCCGCCGCCCAACATTCCGACGACACCGTCCCTGTCGTGGTTTATTCGCATCCTCCCGTGGCCCGGGTTGGCCTGAAGGAAGAAAAAGCCCGTCAACTCGGTCTGGATATCGAAATCCGGAAGAAAGAATACGGCACCAACGTCATCGCCAGGACCGAACTCATGGGCAACGGCTTCATCAAAACGATTTTCCATAAGGACCGCCTCGCCGGAGCTGCCATCGTGGGAGAGCAGGCGCCGGATCTCATTGCCGCCCCGAGCCTTGCCGTCGCCACAGGGATGACCCAACAAGACCTAAAAAACTGGATTATTCCGCACCCGACGCTTTCCGAATTGCTAGATTTGCATCATTGAACCGGCGCCCGTCGGTCACCTCATATGGACACCCGCTTTTTTCATCCGCAGGACAAAGACGCCGGCGCCGGTTATACACCCGGCCCCACCCAGCATAAAGACCCATTGGATACTGAACAGATCGGTCAAGGCCCCCGCCAGGAGACTGCCGAAGGGCAGCATACCCATGATTGAAAAGATGAGGAGACTGACAACCCGCCCCCGTTTGCTCTCCTCAACAATCGTCTGAACTTCAGTGTTACTGGCGGCAAAATGGAAAACCATGCCCAGACCGGCCAGGAACATAAAACATAATGCCAGGGGAATGGAACGGCAGACGGCCAATCCGACAAAGCCCAGCCCGACGCCTCCCATGGCCAGAGGAATGATCTGCATCAATCGTTTATGAGGAGGTTTCCAGGCAAAATAAAGCGCCCCCACCAGGGCGCCGGCGCCGATGGCGGACATCAGGAGCCCCAGGGTCCGCGGGCCGCCGTCAAGAATTTCGCTTGCGTAAACGGGCATGATCGTTACATAGGGAATACCGAGGATCCCTCCCAGGGCCATCAGCAGGAGAATCGCCCGAATCTTGCGGTCATGGAAAGCATAAACAAAACCGTCCCACAGCTCCTGAAGAATGCCATGCGTTTCCCCTGCCGGGGGGGGCATCACAAGGCGCATGCTGTAAAGAGCCGCAATCACGGCAATATAGCTCAGGCCGTTCATCAGAAAACAGAGCCCTTCACCGGACCAGGCAATCAGAAATCCAGCCACAGAAGGCCCGATCAGGCGGGCAAAATTGAAGATGGCCGAGTTCATGGCGATCACATAACCCAGGTCTTCCCGATGCTCCACCATGTCGGAGATGAAGGCATGCCGCACCGGCATATCCACGG
>CAZTYA010000072.1:8116-8404 GCA_964617255.1 uncultured Syntrophales bacterium | reverse complement strand
GGCAATTCGCATGCCGATTCCGATATTGACTTCTATGCAAAATTACTGATAATAGTTTCTCATTTTGTGTTGCTGGTCATCACACTAACGATACATAAGGCCTTTTGGGTCATTCAAATAAAATTCTGGAACAGCGTATTTATGGCTTCTTTTTCGGACATCAAAAACAACTCGCAAAACAAGACGAGGCTTAGAGTGTTCAAATTCATTTTTGAACCCTTCGCTCTTATGGGTCGAATAACAATTCTCTGGATAAAAAGCCTGGGGGCTGCGGCCATTTTTCTTACC
>CAZTYA010000072.1:0-8106 GCA_964617255.1 uncultured Syntrophales bacterium | reverse complement strand
TATTTCAAAACAAACAGCTTGTTAAAATTATTCAGCAGCTTTATTACATCGGCGCAAAATCCACTCTGATTATTCTTCTGGTCGGCCTCTTTACCGGTATGGTGCTGGGCCTTCAGTCCTACTATGCCCTGGTCAAGTTCGGCGCCGAAGGCGCCCTCGGCACCCTGGTCGCCCTTTCCCTGGTGCGGGAGCTGGGACCCGTTTTAACGGCCATCATGATAACCGCCCGCGCCGGCTCGGCCATCACAGCAGAGATCGGCATTCAACGCATTTCCGAGCAGATCGACGCCCTGGATACCATGCGGATTGATCCGCTCAAGTACCTGATCAGTCCGCGTATTGCCGCTTCGATCATCAGCTTCCCGATTCTGACGGCCCTGTTCGACTTGATCGGTATCGTGGGCGGGTATGTCTCCGTGGTCATTGTGCTCGGGGTCACCTCGAACACTTATTTTTATCGGGTGCAATCCAGTCTGGAATTGAAAGATATCACCGACGGATTTATTAAATCCATTGTTTTTGCGGTGATCGTTTCCACGGTTTGCTGTTTTCAAGGTTATTTTGCCCATATGCGTGCGGACAGTCACGGCGCCAAAGCAGTCGGGCTTGCCACGACGTCGGCCGTCGTGCTTTCCTGCGTCTTGATCCTTCTTTCCGACTACGTCGTGACATCCCTTTTGATTCAATAATCCCATGGATACGCCCTTAATAGAATTCCAAAATGTGACCAAACGCTTCGGGACAAAGACCGTTCTCGATCAGGTGAATTTGAAAATATATGAAGGACAGGTGACGACCATCATCGGCCTCAGCGGCGGGGGAAAGAGCGTCCTGCTAAAACATATTATTGGTCTGCTGCAACCGGATGAAGGAACGATCCTTTTTCGCGGCAGCCCTTTGCGTCACGGCAAGGGGCGTCATATCTCTTTCGCCAAAGGCGAGATCAGTTACATGTTCCAGGACAACGCTCTTTTCGACTCCATGAATATCTTCGAAAATGTTGCCCTGCCCCTTCTTGAAACGTCAAATCTAAGGAAAGACGAAATTAAAAAACGCGTTATGGCACGACTGGAACAGACCGAACTGGTCGAAGCCAGATACAAATACCCCTCCGAACTTTCAGGCGGCATGCAGAAACGTGCGGCCTTAGCGCGGGCGCTGATCACGGATCCCAAGATCGTCCTCTTCGACGAACCCACATCCGGCCAGGATCCGGTCCGGAAAAACGCGATCTTGAGCATGATCGCCCAGTACCAGAGGAAATTCGGGTTTACGGCCATTCTTGTCAGTCATGAAATACCTGACGTTTACTTTATTTCCAACCGTATCCTTGCCCTCTATAACAAAAAAATTGTTTTCGAGGGAACACCTGAGGAACTGGAAGATTTCAATCATCCGTTCAACGACGAAGTCATTCACAGTCTTGAAGGGTTGCAGGCGGAACTGACTGGTCTGCCTTCTCGACGCCGCTTTAAGGTCTTTTATCACGCTCAGATGAAACGAGGCCAGCAGGGGGAGATTTATTCGGTGGCTCTCTTTACTCTGGATTCGCTGGAATCAGTCATCAACCGTTTGGGTTACGATGTCGCCCAGGAAATGGTTCAGCGCCTGGGCTCCTTTATCAACAAACAGTTCGCTCCCATCGGTGGCTTTTCGACACGTTACAGCGCCAATCAGTTCGTGACCGTCCTGCCCTACACCGATCTTCAGGAAGCAGAAGATATCCTGAAAAATTTCATCGTAGAATTTACAGAATATGGTATTCATGACATCGTCAATGGTAACGGTGAAAGACGGCATCAGAATACCTGTGCCGAATTTTCCATTCTGGTCGGCCTTGCACAGGGCCAACCATTTATGAATATGGAATCGGTTATCGAATCGGCCGAAACAAGTCAAAGAGAAATCGGCCGTGTAAATTGTTTCTAAAAGGAGTCTTCCGATGAGAAAATTTGCCATGGAAACAACCGTCGGCATCTTCGTTTTTCTGGGGCTCATTTTAATCGGTTATATGACCGTTAAACTGGGCCATGTCACATTTTTCGGCGGCGACACATATCCCCTTTATGCCAAATTTACCTCCGTGTCCGGTCTTAGGGCCGGTAATCCGGTGAAGATGCTTGGCATGGAAATCGGACGTGTCGAATCTCTGCGCATCGACCAGGAAGACTTGAAAGCGGTGGTGGAATTCAGAATTAATAACGGGATCAAGGTCTATGACGACGCCATTGCTTCGATCAAGACCGAAGGCCTGATCGGCGATTGCTACCTGAGCATTGATCCGGGTGGAGGAGGATCGGTACTTGCCGCCGGAGGAAGCATCATCGAAACCCAGCCGGCGGTCGAAATTTCGGACCTCATCGGCAAATACGCCTTCGGTGATGTTCAGAATAACGCTAAACCATCAGAATAAATATAAAATTGATAATAAAGAGGCCAATATGAAAAAAAATATAGTTTTATCCATTTTGTTGTCCGTCATTTTGCTTTGCGCGCCCGCATACGCCGGAATTCCGCTCGAGACAGTCAAAATCAATGTTAATAAAGTGCTGGAAGTCCTGCGCGACCCGGCATTGAAAAGCCCTGCCAAACAGGATATCAAGAAAGAAAAATTACGCCAACTATACTTCGATATGTTTGATGAACTGGAACTGGCGAAACGATCGCTCTCGCGTAACTGGAAAAAACTGAATGCGGTACAACAGAAGGAATTTATTCACCTGTTTCATCAGATTCTCGAGAATACCTATGCGGAACGTATTCTTTCCTACCAGAATGAGAAGATATCTTTTGATAAGGAATCGATGTTGACGCCCACCCAGGCTGAAGTCTATACACGCATCAACAGGCCCGCAGGGGAAGTTCCGATCAATTACCGGTTGATCCTTGTGAACGGCAATTGGAAAGTCTATGACGTGGTGATTGAAAATGTCAGCCTCGTTCAGAATTACCGCACACAGTTTAACGATATCCTCTCTAAACAAACACCGGATAAATTACTGGAAATTCTCCGAAAAAAGGTGAAAACACAAAAATAATCCGCTGTTTCATAATTTTTAACTGGAGCTATTACCATGAAGTTACGCCTGCAACGTCCATCGCTCGGGTTTTATATCCTGATGATTTGGGTATTCCTTGCGACCGGCTTTTCCGTTCCCCTTTTGCCTGCAACAGTGTCGGCTGCGGAATTGTCCGCTTCAACATCCCTTGCGGACGTTGCCGTTACGGGAAACGAACCCGCCTCTTCATCTGAGGTAGCTGTTTCTCAGAATGAGCCAAACCCTGAACCGTCTGCCGTCTCGGACACAACCGGCGGCGAACCCAGCCCAATTGACGCCGACAATCCATCAATAGATGATCTCGAGACAGAAGATGAATGGGATGCGGCGGATGAGAATCAAAATAACGGCAATGGTCCGCAAATCACCGATCCGATTGAACCCTTTAACCGGGCGATGTACCAGTTCAACGATAAACTTTATTTCTGGGTCTTAAAACCCGTTGCCACCGGGTACAACAAAGTGCTGCCGAAAGTGGTACGGGTCAGCGTGAAGAATTTCTTCACCAATCTCGCTTTTCCCATCCGTTTCGTCAGCTCGCTTCTGCAGGCGGATTTCAGCGGAACCGCCACCGAAGCGGGACGGTTTTTCATTAACTCAATCTGGGGCATTGCCGGATTCATTGATCTTGCCTCAATGGAAGGCGTCAATTTACCGAAGCAGGATGCCGATCTGGGCCAGACTTTCGGTCTCTGGGGCGTCGGGCAGGGGTTCTATATCGTTTGGCCGTTCTGGGGACCTTCAAGTCCGCGTGACACTTTTGGATCCGTAGGTGAATATTTCCTCTATCCGGTCTCCTATCTCAGTCCCTGGTATGCCTCCACGGGCGTCAAGACGTATGAAATCATTAACGATACGTCCCTGCGGATCGGTGATTACGAGGCCCTTATCGGAGCGGCAATTGATCCCTATATCGCAATCCGGGACGCTTATGTCCAATACCGGCATCAGAAAATTGAAAAGAAACGACAGAAACTTTGGTCATCGGCTACGGAAGAAAAGAAAACCATACAATAACGGAAAATATGTACACAGGATTCCTGTATTGCTCACATCACACAAGAGTACCTTTCTGAAAAGAGATGAGACCGTTATCCTGAGCTAACCCTGTCCGGCTGATCTCGCCGCGTCCACCAAATCTTTCCGGATTCTTTCCCGTGTTATGTAATGAATATTCCTTGCATTATTGCCCGGCATTTGAAATCATCCCTCGCCCTGCCACAGTCGATGACGACACTCGTCAAAGAAATGTCTTCCCTGAACCGTCTTTCCGATCCGGACCGCATCTTCCCCGGTCAGAATCTGAATCTGCCTGTTGTGAACCAGGACGAAGCGATGCGTAAACTTTCACAAATTAAGCCCGCAAACGAATATGCACCGGTGGAAAACCAGGCAGAAAACGCTGTCCTACCGCACACGGAGACCATTAAAGCGCCTCGTCGGATCAAAGGCACGTGTGAGGGGTTTCGGTTTCCGTTCCGTCCAAAATCCGTTCACTCTCAATCAGGGTCTTATTTTTCTTGCATCCCCTCAAGGAGCGCCATAACATTTTTTCCCAGGACATGGTGGTTATAGCCGCCTTCAAGAACAGCAAAATAGCCGGCGCCGATTCTTGCGGCGGCGTCTTTCACCATTCTACCCATCTCTTGATAATCCTCCGTGAGGAGGAGCCCCCCCCAATCCTCGGCGTGGTTGTCAAACCCGGCTGAGATGCCGATAATATCCGTCTGCTGTTCCATCAGGAAGTCTTCGATTGTTCTCAGATAATCATTACGATCACCGGAGCCGGGATTATATATGGTGACATGATCGAGGCCATCCAGAATATTAACCGTCCCGTCACCGTAGTGAAGATCAAAATCCAGAACCGTCGCCTTTTTGATCATCCCTTTTCGCAGCAGGCGGGTCAGTGCGATGGCCATGTTATTGAAGTAGCAGAAACCCCAGGCGCTGTCTTCCGAGGCATGATGCCCCGGCGGCCGGATCGCGGCAAAGGCCGGTTCCTTAAGACCCAGGGTTGCCGCCAGAATGGCGCCCCCTGCGGCCAAGGCTGCGATATTAAAGACCCCTTCCTGTTTTACCCGCGCGATATGACGTTCCGTGTGTACAGCGGCGATGTCTTCTTCTTCGGCGGCACAGGCCGTTATGATTTCATGCGTGTTCCCGATGGCCCGGATGATGGCTTCCATTCTGCCCGGTGCCGACGCAGGATCGGATGAATAGACATGGTAGAAATCCTGATGAAATATGACTTTCATGGCATGCCTCCCGGTGAAAGCTAATCAAGAAAGTGAACAAATTTCAGCAGCTTTAATGTGTTTTCGCCAAGCGGCAGGGTTTTTATCCCCTCTTTACCGACCCACCTGGCCTCCAGCGCATCATCCCGGCCGACCGGTTCGCCGCTGACATAATCCGCCCAGAGATCGACGATGACAAAATGAAATTTAATATTGCCATCGTCATCCCGCTCGATATAATCGAAGGCATAGACCGGTTTTTTTACCGAGACTTTTACCCCCGTTTCTTCCAGCGTTTCTCGTTCGGCGCCGGCCTGCAATGTTTCTCCCAGTTCGAGCGATCCGCCCGGCACCGCCCACAGTCCTTCACTCGGTGCCACGCCCCGCTTGATCAGGAGCACCTTATTCTCATGAATGACGAGAGCGCCGACGCCGACACGGGGACTCTCCGGATAGACCCTGTTTACCATGCCTTACTCTCCCATGATGTAACGGATGACCTGCATCACCCGCTTCATGACCACACCGGCCTGCCCTGAAATAACCAAATCCGCCTCCTCATCACATGGCGTTTCCACCATATTGATAATCGCGAGCCTGGCCTCGGCCGCCTTGGCGTAAATGGGCATATATGCCGCCGGGTAGACCACCAGGGAAGATCCGACGACGATAAACAGGTCACAGGTACTCGAGGATATCGCTGCTGATTCCAGCGTTTTCTTCGGCAGCGGTTCCCCGAAAAACACGACGTCCGGTTTCAGAATGCCGCCGCAATATTCACAATCCGGCACCTCTTTTACACCTATGTTTCTTTCGATAACCCAATCCGTTCGGTATCGGTTCTTACAGCCCAGACAATGGACCCAGTCCAGATTCCCGTGAAGCTCATAAACACGGTCTGGATTCGATCCGGCCTTTTGATGGAGGCCATCGATGTTCTGCGTGATGACACATGCCACATGACCCATTTTTTCCAGTTCGGCGATGGCCAGGTGGGCGGCATTCGGCTTTGCCGACCGGATTGTTTCCGTACCCAGAAGAAATTGCCACTGTTTCTTCCGGCTCTCGTAACTGTTCAGAAAGCTTTTCAGCGTAAAGTCGGCGGGATCAAACTTGCTCCAGATACCTCCGGGACTCCGGAAATCGGGTATGCCCGATTCCGTACTTGCCCCGGCGCCGGTGAAAAATACGGCCTTCCGGGTCGCCATCAGCATTTCTGCCAGTTCTTTTATTTGCGCTGCTTGTTCTTCCATGATTAACGGTTTTGTCTAAGTGACATTCAAGATCTTCGGCAAATCGCCCAACCGCTTCATAGTGCAGAGGGCCATACCGACGCCGCTTTTCGTCACGGCTTCGGCCAGAGTTTTTCCTTAGTACGGCCGATGAGATTGATAATCTCGCTCGACTCCTTTCTCCTGACGGTTTTTTCCAGCAAATCAAACGTGTCGCGATAGAGTGTGCAAATCCGCTCCAGGTGAGCGTTTTTGACCAGGATTTCCGCATACATGTCCGGCTGGTCCTGAAAAACCTTCCGGATCATCTCCAGTTTCTGCTCAAAAACCGGCGTGGACCAGGAGCGGAGTTCCTCGCAGGTCAGGCCTTCTTGCTCAAGGATCATCCCCAGATGAATCGTATGCAGATGATTCAGCACCTGGACGATGGCCATCATCCGGTCATGCTCCTCCGGAGAAGTGACGGTCACTACGGCCCGATGCCTCTCCAATATGGCTTTCAGCCAGGGAAACCAGGTCCTCGAACGGGCGGGACAGAGAATGACGTTGTATCCTTCCAGACATGCAACGGTTGGTCCGAAAAGGGGGTGGCACCCGATGACCTCGCAGCCGGACGCGTTCAGCATGGCCCTGACCGGATCTTCCTTCAGCGACGTCAGATCCATCAGAAGGCTTTCCCCGGGCATATGCGGTCCCACTTTGGCAATGACCGCACCGGTCACATCAATGGGGACCGAGATCACCACGACGTTGCACACCCTTGCCATTTCTTCGGGTCTCATACCGTCGCGCCGTCCGGCACAGTGGACCGGATACCCTTCACCACGCATCAGCTCGGCAAACCAGCGCCCCATGCCGCCGGTTCCCCCGATGATGCCGATAACCACGTCTTTCATCATATCCGGGCCGTCCTGTTTCGCAAGAGATGATCCGCCAGCGTGATCCAGACCATGGCTTCACAAACCGGGATAATCCGGGGAATGACACAGATGTCGTGCCGGCCCTTAATGGCATATTCAATTTCCTGGCCGCCGGCATCCAGACACGTCTGCGCTTTCGTAATGGATGGGATGGGTTTGCAGGCCACGCGGATTACGATGTCGTTGCCGTTGGTGATGCCGGCTAGGATGCCGCCGGCGTGATTAGACAGATATCCTTTGCGGGTCTGGATATCATTGTTCTCCGCCCCCCTTTTCCCGGCTGTGTCAAAGCCGTCGCCGATTTCCACCCCCTTGACGCTGCCGACACTCATCAGGGCTTTGGCCAGGTCCGCATCAATCTTGTCGAACACAGGCTCACCCAACCCTGTGGGGCACCCTCGAACAAGGATTTCCACAATGCCGCCAAGGGTGTCGCCCTCTTTTCGGACCTCTTCGAGTTTTTCCACCATGCATTTCGATGCTTCATAATCCTGACATTTCAAGAGGTTTGCATTGATTTGTTCATGATTTACCTCAGATATTTCCCTGTGTTCAGCCCAGATTCCACCGAGCATGATCGTATAGGCCATGACATCCAAACCATATTGACGGCAAATTTTTGCTGCAACGGCGCCGGCGGCGACACGGGCCGCTGATT
>CAZTYA010000071.1:0-8419 GCA_964617255.1 uncultured Syntrophales bacterium | reverse complement strand
GCCGCCAGTATTCCCATCACGGCCAGCGCCATGGAGCGGATGACTGCGGTCAACCGCGGAAGATTCAAGGCGGCAATGTACCGGAAGGCTCCGTTTCCCTCTCGCAGGCCCGCAAGAAAACCCTTCACCCTGATCCACAGATGGATTGGATTGAAAAGCAGCAGATAGACAGCCGGCGCAAACACGAAACCCATGAAGGCCAGCAAAACCGAAAAGGTCGAGCAGAAGGGTTTCAGGGCGCCGCCGAACAGAGGATCGCCCATGGCCGCATAGGGAGCCATGAAGGTGTTTTTCTGGCGCTCCGCTGTTTCCCCTTCCCTGCCCCCGGTCCGCAGCTCTTCCTTAACCACGGAACCGATGATCGCTCCCGACAAATAGGGATGGGTATTGAACAACTGGAGGTGTCGTTTGAGAAAGGCGATTTCTTCCTCAGGCGCCAGATGGAGTTGTTTTAAAACAGGGAGCACGGAAAAACAAAAGCCCAAATTTTGCATCCGTGGAAAGTTCAGAAACGAATGGATAAAAAGGCTCCTTATGAATATGTTGACCAGCAGTTTTGTTGTCATTTCGGCATACTCCACCGGGGTTTGCCTAACATGAAACCCTGGTGAAGTCAATTCATTCCCCCCCCCGAAAAAGAAAAGTCTTGCCTGTCAACGGACACTCAAAACTGGATATGAGACTCGATGATGCGATCCTCTGAAAAGTCAATCAGCCGAAGATATTCAGGCGTCGCATCGGCTAAGGCGTCCCGGGGCAACAGGCCGATCAACTCGGAATAGAGTACAGAAACGCCGCGGTCACAGGCCATTTTTGTAATCAAATCGAACACGGTACGGAGCGACGTCTTGCGGTAATCGGTCAGATTCATCGAGACCTGAATCTTTTTCCTGCCGGCCAGGAACAGACCGATGGCCTTGACGCAGGGGAATCCGCCACTCGATTCCCGGACGGCGCAGGCGATTTCCCGGGCCAGACTCAAATCCGTGCTGTCCAGATTGACGTTAAAGGCCACCAGCGGGATTCTCGCGCCCACCGCCGTCGCCCCCCAGCGTTCATTAAAAACCGCCTCACCGGCGTCCGGATACCAATGCGGGTCTTTCAGCCTGGCCGCCAGGCCTTCATAGCCCCCCCGCCGGACATCGGGCAATTGCCGGCGCTCCGGTTTCAGGGCCGCCTCGCCGTAAAAGTAAACGGGGACACCGGTTCGCTTTGCGAATTCATGTCCAAAATAACGGGCTGCCGTAACGGCCTCGGCCATGGTCGCCTCACCCAATGGAATGAAGGGGACCACGTCAACCGCCCCGATGCGGGGGTGAATCCCCTCATGGCGGCGCATGTCGATCCGCCGAAGAGCCTCCTCCGCAACGGCGATGGCCCCGTCAACGATCCCCTCGGGAGACGCCATCAGGGTGAGAACACAGCGGTTGTGATCGGCGTCGGCGCTCGCATCCAGAAGCCGGACACCGCCTATCTTCTTTACCACCTGCCTCAGGGCTTCGAATGTCTGCTGATTTCTGCCCTCGCTGAAATTGGGAACACACTCGATAAGTTTCATGGGTTTGGTTATACCTGATAAAGCCGCATCGACGGCAACACCAGGCAGGTCAGGCGACCGCCGTAAACGGCGCCCGTATCGATGCCTACCTTTTTCGCACCGTAAAAGGGGACGGTTTTCGAAAGGGGTGTATGTCCAAAAATCACAGTTTTGCCGAAGTCATAATCGTTTTTGATAAACTCAAAGCGGATCCACAGGAGATCGTCAATACTTTGCTCGGAAAGAGGAATACCCGGTCGCAATCCGGCATGGACCAGGATAAAGTCGTCCTTTTCATAATAGGGCCGCAGGTTTTGAAAAAAAGCAAGATGCCCGGGCGGCAGATCGGCCGGTGACACCTCTTTGCGGCCGTGCAACCCATAGGAGACCAGGGTCTCCAGTCCGCCGTTATAGAGGAACATCTCCGCGTTACGCCCCTCCAGATAATCCAGGAACATCTGTTCGTGATTGCCCATCAGAAAAACCGTCTCGCAGAAATCTTCCTGAAGACACCGCACATAATCGACGACGCCTTGCGAGTCGGCCCCCCGGTCAATGTAATCACCGATAAAAACGAGCCGATCCTTCCCCTTCCGGATCGGCAACATCCGGATGAGCTGCTGAAGATGATCCAGGCAGCCATGGATATCTCCCACCGCGAAGATTCTCTCGTCAGTCCGATCCGACATCATGCTGAGCCATGCCTATCCGCTCTGTTCAAAAAGGGCGTCGATGAATTCTTCACTGTTGAAGCGGCGGAGGTCGTCGATCCCCTCTCCGATGCCGATGTAACGGATCGGAAGTTTGAGTTCATGGGCGATCCGAATGATGACGCCTCCCTTGGACGTCCCGTCCAGCTTCGTCAGCACCAGACCCGTCACCCCGATTTCTTCCGTGAACATTTTCGCCTGAGTCACCGCATTCTGACCCGTGGTCGCATCAAGAACCAGAAGCACTTCGTGGGGCGCACCGGGCAATTCCCGCGCCAGGATCCGCTTCATCTTCTTCAGCTCTTCCATCAGGTTGACTTTGGTATGCAGCCTTCCCGCGGTGTCGATAATGATCACGTCCGCCTTCCCCGCTTGGGCGGCGTGGACGGCGTCAAAAACCACCGCCGCAGGATCGGAATCCATTTTCTGTTTGATGATGGGCACATCGGCCCGCTTGCTCCAGACCTCCAGTTGCTCAATCGCCGCCGCACGGAAGGTGTCCGCTGCAGCGATCATGACCGGCATGCCCTTGCTTTTAAAGCGCATCGCCAGTTTACCGATTGTCGTTGTCTTCCCCGTGCCGTTCACACCAACGACCATCATCACGAACAGTTTGTCCTTGGGGATCAACAGGGGCGCTTCGCTCTTTTTGAGAATATCCCCCATCGTATCTTTCAGAACCTGACGCAGCAGATCGGCTTTGGACAGATCCTTGCGCTTCACCTCGTCCTTCATCCGCTCGATCAGTTCGTAGGTAAAGGCCGGCCCGACATCGGCCGCAATGAGCACCTCCTCCAATTCCTCAAACAGCTCGGGACTGATCTTCTTTTCACCCAGAATGACGTCGTCCACATTCTTCAAAAGAAATTTCCGTGTTTTGGACAGGCCGTCTTTTAAACGATCAAAGAAACCTTTGTTATCATTACCAAAAAAACCCATATCCACTCCTTATGGTTATTTCACCAGCCGTTTTATAAGCATGTTTGGCGCAAGTTGTAAAGAGAGGATTGCTGATCAGTTGAGGTTGACGGAAATGAGATTTGAGATACCCTGTTTTTGCATCGTGACTCCAAAAAGACTGTCCGCTACTTCCATGGTCCGTTTGTTGTGGGTCACCATCATGACCTGGGAACGGAGTGCGACGTCTTTGATCAAGCGGTTGAACAGGTTGACGTTGGCGTCGTCGAGGGCGGCGTCCACCTCGTCCAGAATTAGAAATGGAGTCGGCCGGTAAAGCAAAAGGGCAAAAATGAGGGAAATGGCCGCAAGAGTTTTTTCTCCGCCGGAGAGGAGGCTGACGCTTTGGGCCTTCTTGCCTGGGATCTGGATATCGATATCGACTCCGGTTTCCAGCAGATCCTTTTCATCGGTCAGCATCAATTCGCCCCGTCCACCCGGAAAGATCTGGGTAAATACGAGGCGGAAGCATTCGTTGACCGCGTTGAAGGTTTCCGCAAAACGCTGCCGGGAAATCTGATTGATCCGGGAGATGGTCTTCTGGAGACTCTCCAGCGAGGTGATAAGATCCGACGACTGGCGGGACAGAAATTCGTACCGTTCCTTGATCTCCTCGTACTCCGTCAAGGCCAGGAGGTTGACTTCCCCAAAGGCGTCGACGCTTTCCCGGTCTTTCTTCAGCTTCGCCGTCAGCGAGGCGATTTCCGATTCAGCCAGCGGCTGAAATGACTCCCGGTAGGGCTCAAGATCAATCTGATACCTTTCCTCGATATTTTGCTGCAGATGCTCCCGGTTCAGGCGGATTTCCTGAAGTTCCAGATCGGCTTCACGCATCGCCTTTTCCACTTCCGCGAGCTGTTTTTTAATGCCGTCCGCCTCCGCCTCCTGCTTACGTAAAAATGCCTCCCGCTCCCGCAGGGCTTCCTGCCGGGTATTGAGGGCTTTTTCAAGTTCCTCTTGTTCAAGATAAAGCGCCTTGACGGTGTTTTCCTCCTCCAGAATCCGGTTCCGGGTATCTTCCAGTTGTTCAGCAGCCCCGGCCACGTCGTTTTTCTTCATTTCGATTTCCGCTTCCAGGGTTTCCTGGTCACGCTTGAGTCTGGCCAGGGTGCGGACATCTCCGTCCTGTTTTTCCCGGATCGAGGCCAGATCGATGCGTTCCCGGGTCAGGGCTTCTTCGCTCAGTTCGAGTTCCTGTTTTACACCATCCCAGCGCCCCTGCAAATCGTTCATCTCCGCTTTGATGAGAGACTCCTGCTCTTCCTGTGCCGCCAACGCCTGTTGCGCTTCCGCCCGTTCCGTCTCACCCCGGGAGCGCTCGCTTGCGCATTGCTCGATATTGAAATGAAGTGCTTTGATACGCTGTTCGATCAGATCCCGATCGGCCTGATACCGCTCGATGTCCTTGTTCCGACCCTGGATGCGGACGGCGGTACGCTGGATCTCCGCCCGGAGATTTTCCAGGTCTTCCTCCCATTCCACAATCGCGCGCTGGGTTTGTTTCCGTGTGTCTTTTTCCTCTTCCAGACGTTGAGCCAGAATCGTCAATTCCTTTTCCAGTTCGGTCATTTCACGCTTGTTCCGCAGGAGGCTTAACTCTTCTTCTCGCTCGCCCTTGCCGCCCGTCAAAACACCCTGGGGATGGATAATATCACCTTCGGGGGTCACAAACGTGCCCTTGAAACCGTTTTTCTGCCAGAGCCGGATACCGTGGGACAGGTCAGGTATCATCAGGACGTCGCCGAAAAGAAATTCGGCAATCCCCTTGAACTGATCTTCGACTTCAACCTTTTCGATCAGCCGGACGGCATGACGCAGATGATCCGCTTCGTAATGACCGTTGCCGTGATGCCGGAGTTCCATGGGCACGAAACTGCCCCGCCCCAGACCGGCCGTCTTCAGATAGTCGATGGCTTTGACGCCGTCTTCCTGACTCTTGACCACCACATACTGGAGCTTGTCGCCCAGGACGGCCTCGACCGCGGTTTCGTAGTCCCGGGGCACGCTGATATGGTCGGCAATCAGTCCGATAAAATGATCTTGCCGCAGACCGTCTTCTTTCTCCTCGGTCCGGGCGGTCATGATGGTCTTGACAGCCTGATTACACCAGGCATAACCCTTCTGAAACTCCTGCAACGAGGCCAGTCGGGCCGACTTGCGACTCACATCTTCGGTGAGTGTCGCAATGGTCTCCCCGATTTCCTTGAGTTCATCCTTGTTCCTTGCCAATTCATCGACGGCCTGACCTTTACGGACATGAAGCGCTTCCTGCTTTTCTGCATCAACTCCGGCTTCAACCATGAGCCGCTCCAGATTTTTGGCAATCTCGGCGAGACGTTTCTCCTGTTCCTCTAACTCACGCTTTTCCCGGGCTTCACGTCGCTGGATTTCTTCAAAGACACGTCCCAGCGTGATGATCAGGTTTTTCAATTTGCTTATTTCCGTAATGGTTTCATAATATTGCCTTTTTCTGGCGTCCAGGGTCTCCTGCAGTGACCGGTTTTGTATCTTCGCTTCATCGGTCTGTGCCTGCTGTCTCTGGAGACGTCGCTCCACCTCAGAAATTTTCCGTTCACCCTCCGACAAATGGTCCTGCAGGAGGGCCATCTCAGAACAGGCGTCGTGGATTCTCTGGGTCAGGTTTTCCAGATCGGTCTGGTTCTTCTCCTTTCGCTTCTGCAGATCATCCACCTTGCCCCGGAAGAACCGTACCCCCTGCTCCTTGACGTTCACGGCGTTTTTGACCTGATAGTATTCTTCCTGGGCTTTGGAAAGCATATCCGTCATTTCGCCAATCGCCAGGCGCGTCTCCTCCAGATGGGACTGAACTGAGGAAAGTGCGGTGCGGGTGGACTCCTCCTGACGGCTCAACGCATCACGGCCCCGCTCCTTTTCTTCGCAGGTCTGAGCCAACCCGGCGTCGGTCTGCAGGGTCAAATGGATTTCCGCTTCTTTGATGCCTTTTTTGAGCGTCTTATACTGCTCGGCCCGTTTTGCCTGCCGTGACACGGCATTAAGCTGTCCTTTCACTTCCCGGATAATATCCTGAATCCGCTGCAGGTTCTGGTCGGTGGTTTCCATTTTACGCAGGGCGGATTCTTTTCGACTTTTGTACTTGGAGATACCCGCGGCCTCTTCGATAAACAGGCGCCGATCCTCCGGTTTGGCCTCGACCAGTTGAAAAACGCTGTTCTGTTCGATAATGGAATAGGTTCTCGCACCGACACCGGTGCCCATGAAGAATTCCTTGATATCCAGCAGGCGGCACACGGCGCCGTTCATGCCGTATTCGCTTTCACCGTCCCGATAAATTTTGCGGGAAATCGATAGTTCGGATAACTCGGCATATTCTCCCGGAAAGGGCTGATCGGCGGCTTCCAGGAGCATGGATACCTCGGCAAAGCCGACCGGCTGGGATTCGGCGGACCCGTTGAAGATGACATCGTCCATGGATTTCCCACGCAGGGCCTTAACCCGCTGCTCACCCAGGACCCAGCGAATGGCATCGACCACGTTGCTCTTCCCGCAACCGTTGGGTCCCACAATGGCTGTAATGCCCTCGGAAAAGTTCAGGACCACTTTATCCCGGAAAGATTTGAACCCGGCAATCTCAATCCGCTTTAATCTCATAAGTATACCTGATCCCCATTTTAAGGCTTGCAAAATCTAGCAGAATAATGCTGTGATGTAAAGCAAAAATACTATGGAATGTATTCAGCATTAACGGACAGCACAATATATTGTGTTTATGCTTTTTCCATGTCCACGAGATTTGACCAAATCGGTGAAGGATATAACTGATGGATAATTGGGAAGTTGTTCACTTTTCCGCGGGTCTGCTGCAGGCCAATATCATCAAGGGACGTCTGGAAACGGAGGGCATCACCACAAGACTTTCTTACGAGGCAGCGGGAGAAATTTATGCGATCACCGTGGACGGGCTTGGCGAAGTGCGCATCCTTGTTCCACAAGATCAAGCGCCCCGTGCCAGAGAAATTCTCAAGCAGACCTTTCGTGAAGAGGATCTGGATTGGGAACTCGAGTAAATCCTCCGGACCGCTCACGAAAAGATGCCGGCCAGGGGGGTTTGACACTTTGGACAAGCGCCCTGATGCAACAGATTCTCCCGGATGAAAAAGCCCACCCGGTCAATCAAGGGTTGCCCGCAATGGTGGCAAAACGTCTTTTCCCCGACATCGCCGGGAACGTTTCCACTGTATACATAGCGGAGTCCGGCTTCCTTACCCGATTGCACCGCCTGATGAATCGTGGAAACCGGGGTCGGCCCGATGTCGGTCATTTCGTAGCAAGGATGAAACCTGCTCAGGTGCCAGGGGGTTTCCGGTCCCAGGGAATAGATGAAATCAGCCAGTTGTTTTAATTCAGACGGATCGTCATTCAGACCGGGAATGAGCAGGGTGGTAATCTCCAGCCAGATCCCCCGTTCTTTCATCTGCTTCAAGGTCTCCAAGACCGGTTTCAGGCCGGCGCCGCACTCCCGCTTATAAAACACCTCTGCGTAGGCTTTCAGGTCGATGTTTGCTCCATCCAGATAAGGCGCGATCATCTCGACGGCCTCCTCTGTCATATAACCGTTTGATACAAAAACATTTTTTAAATTTTTCGCGTGCGCCAGACGACAGCATTCATAGGCAAATTCAAAATAGACCGTTGGTTCCGTGTAGGTATAAGCAATAGAAGCACAGCCGGATGCCTGCGCACGATTGACGATTTCCTCCGGCGTTGTCTCCCGGCCGACGATCATGTCCTTGCGCAACCGTACTTGGGAAATCTCATGGTTCTGGCAGAATGTACACCGGAAGTTGCATCCGACTGTGGCGACAGAATAGGATTTTGAACCGGGAAGTACATGGAAAAGAGGTTTCTTCTCTATGGGATCGATATTTTCCGCGATCACAAGTCCATAAACCAGACTGTAGAGAATCCCATCCCGGTTTTCCCGGACGCCGCATATGCCCCGGTAAGAAGGAAGAATTTTGCAGCGATGATTGCAGAGATGACAGCGGACCTGACCGTCGTTCAGTTTTTCATAGAGAAGCGCTTCTTTCAATTTCATCTGTGAGCCCTCATGATCAGGTATTAAAAAATCGACTGATGCGTTTCCAGGTTATAAAAATTTAGGATTTTTCTCCGAATGCCTTTTTAACCGCCTATGGACGTCATCTCTTTGAGGCATTTTTTCATATGCCGTTCT
>CAZTYA010000070.1:0-8421 GCA_964617255.1 uncultured Syntrophales bacterium | reverse complement strand
GCTCTGAAATTCCCCAGATGGATGGAATCTGTCCACACAGCCGAGGTCATGCCTGATTGTCTGCGGCAGAACCCCGACATCCTTCCCTATTGTTTGCGGTGCGCGACCTTATCAGATACCCAGGTGAAATGAAAGCAAAAATTGATTAGAGGCGATCAAAATCGACTTGTTCCCCGTGCTCCATGCCGAGAGGAAACAAGGCTGAAAACATAAATCCATCAAATAAAGCCGATTTCTTCGGCGTAACTAAACTGCCTTTTCCAGGGAATACCCGGATGGGCTTTATCAAGGTTACAGGACCCGACGATTTTTAAGGATTCACCGTCCAGAACGACAGGGTGATAACCACCGATGAAACCGGCGTCCGGTGCGATCAGCGGATGCTCACCCGGGAGGCAGTCGCATTCGGTGCAGATGTTCAACAGCGCGTTAATCAAAAGGGTTTTCCCCTGGATAACCCGCCAGACGGCGGCGGCCGTCTCAACCAGTTTCTCCTGAAAAACCGATACATCCGTTTCCCAGCTGATCTGAAGCGCCAGTTCCGGACACAGGCCGATGCACTGGGCGCAACCGATACATGCATCCAGATCGTAGCCGGGATAAGCATCGCTCCCCCATTGGGCAGCCCCGGTGGGACAGACCTCGACACAGGTCCCGCAGCGGGTGCAACTGTTACGGATCAGCACGGGTTTGACGTCACTGTGCATGCGCTGTTTTTGCGCCCGGGAGGCAAAGCCCATGGAAATATTCTTGACGGCGCCGCCGAATCCGCCTTCCAGGTGCCCCTTGAAATGGGAAAAAATGAAAAAACCGGTCGCTTTTTCAAAGATATCGGCCACCTGCACCGTCTGAAAATGCTTGTATCCAGCGGGTAGATCAATGAGATCCCGCCCGTCCAGACCATCGGCGATCACCACCGGACAGCCTAAGTAATCCTCGGTAAAACCATGTTCGGCCGCTGTCCGCAGGGCGTCTGCCCCGTTTCTTCTCCCACCGGAATACAGCACCGTCGTATCGAATATAAACGCCCCCACCCCCTGGTCCCGCAACCAGGTCACAATTTCACGGGCAAAAAGGGGCGGCAGATACCGCAGATTACCCCGTTCCCCCCAGTGAAGCTTGATCCCAACCGTCTCGCCCGGACGATAGGGACTTTCCAGTCGCACCAAGAGATTCCGCAGACCCGCCAGATGATCTTCCTGTGATCCCGATGACGGGATGAAAACCGTTTGTTTCTCGTCCATACCGGCCTGATCAGTACCTTTCTCTGCTATTAATATGTAATGCCCTAACTTATAATCCCAGGTCGCCGCTGATGCCCTGCATGGCTCCCAGGCAAATCTCCGCGAATTCGGCGATGGGTATACCGATTTTCTCACATTCGAGGATGGTGTCGCGGTTGACCGAGGCGGCAAAGGCCTTTTCCTTCATTCTTTTGACCACCGATTTTGCCTTCACGCTGGCGAGTTTCTTGTCGGGATAAACCATGGCCGTCGCCGTAATCAGACCCGTAATTGTTTCACCCGCCGCCAGGGCATGTTGAAAAGTCGTTTCTCGAACGGATCCAAGCATCTCGTTATGCCGCTTGATCGCCTCGATCATTTCGGCGTCATAACCCTCCGCCTGCAGTATCTTTTGCGTCTCCAGGGCATGGCGGGTCAGATCGCCCCCCACCATCTCCAGATCCAGATCGTGGAGAAGCCCCGCAACACCCCAGCGGTCCGGATTTTCACCGAATCGTAAAGCCAAGGCTCTCATGACGGCCTCCGTCGCCAGAGAATGTCCCCGCATCCGGTCGTTCTGAATATAGCGATTCATCAGGGCCAGGGCTTCTTCTCTTGAAGGGCTCAAACTATCCCCTCCCTTCTATACCGCATGATTTTGTAAAAACTATATGAAACGGATATTGATTGATGTCAAGTCTGATCCTGTGGTAATCACAGGAACAAGCTGCCGGACAAACCCTTAGAAGAAATAAAGAGCAATACTGATCCCCTGTATGGTTCGGTATGTAAAAAATCTCCGGAAAGTAATTTTATGGAAGACGTCGATGTTCTCATCAAAAACGGCCGAATTCTGACCCTCGATGAAAGCGATCGGATGATACCCGACGGTTTGGTCGCAATCAGAGGCGGGAAAATTCTCGCCCTGGGGGAAACAAAAGCGCTCGCCCCCCATTATCAGGGAAAGAAGGTTATTGACGCAAACAACGGCATCGTCATGCCCGGCCTGATCAACGCACACACTCATGCCGCCATGACCTGCTTCCGGGGTATCGCCGACGACATGGAACTGTTGGATTGGCTCAACAACTATATCTTTCCGGCGGAGGCAAAAAACGTTGATCCCGAATTGGCCTATTGGGGAAGCCTCCTGGCCTGCGCCGAAATGATCAAGTCCGGAACGACCACCTTTTGCGACATGTACATCTTCGAAGAGGAAACCGCCCGCGCGGCAAAAGAAGCAGGCGTACGCTGTCTCATCGGCGAAGTGCTCTTCGATTTCCCCTCACCGAACGCCAAATCGCCCGCGGAAGGCTTAACTTATACCCGACGTCTGATCGAAAAATGGGCGGGAGATCCCCTGGTCAACATCGTGGTGGAACCCCACGCCCTTTATACGTGCAGTGAATCCCTGCTCCTGGAAGCCAAGGCCCTGGCCGGCGAATACGGCGTTCCCTTGGCCATGCATCTTCTTGAAAGCCAAGGGGAAATTCAGTTACTGAACGACAAGCTGGGGATGAAGGCCTCGCATTATTTAAGAGCTTTGCAGCTTCTCGATCCCTCTTTTATTGCCTTTCACGGTGTCTATTTGGACGACGAAGATATGGATATCTTCGCCGATTACGGCTGCAAGGTTGTTCACAATCCCGAGAGCAACATGAAACTCGCCTCCGGCATGGCACCTGTTGCAGACATGATCCGGAAAGGCATTCCCGTCGGATTGGGCACGGACGGCTGCGCCAGCAATAACAATCTGGATATGTTCCAGGAAATGGACTCGGCGGCCAAACTCGGCAAACTGGCTCGCCTGGACCCGACCGCCATGTCCGCCGGAACGGTGCTTCGCATGGCAACCTGTCGGGGTGCGGAGGTTCTGGGCATCGGGCACCGGATCGGATCGCTCAAGCCCGGCATGGAGGCTGATCTCATCGTGATCGACACGAACAAACCCCACCTGACGCCGATGTACCACGCATATTCCCATCTCGTCTATGCGGCCAACGGCTCCGACGTGGATACGGTCCTCATCCACGGCCAGATTGTCATGGAAAAACGGCGGCTTACAACCATCAATGAGGAAAACATCATGACGGAAGTCAGCCGGATCGCCGAACGGATCAAAAATAGTCTGAACATGACGGGACCATGACAGGACCCTCGGAGAAAATTCTCGACATCCTCATCACCGACGTCTGTGTCCTGACGATGGCGGACCACCCGTCAGTCATTACCTGCGCGGATATCGGCATCCGCGATGGTTTAATCAGCTTTATCCGAAGCAAGAATCATTCTGCAGGTGCGGAGAACCTGGAGCCAACCCGCGAAAAGATTGACGGGCGGAGAAAACTTCTCATGCCCGGTCTTATCAACACCCATACCCACCTGCCCATGGTGCTGCTCCGCGGACTGGCGGATGATCTGCCGTTGATGGAATGGCTGAACGGTTTCATTTTTCCCGCCGAAGGGCGGTTTATGAACAAGGATACTGTTTACGCCGGATCGCTTCTGGCGATGGCCGAAATGATCCTTTCCGGAACGACGACCTTCTGTGACAGCTATTTTTTCGTCGACCGGGTTGCCCAGGCGTCAGTGGATATGGGTATGCGGGGAGTCGTCTGTCAGGGATTTATAGATTTCCCCGCACCGGACATCCCCAATCCCAGGCAGAAAACGGAAGCGGCTCACCGCTTTCTGGACCGCTGGCAAAACCGCCATCCCCTGATCAATGCCGCACTTTTCTGCCATTCTCCCTATACCTGCTCCGATGAAACGCTCAGGGAAATTAAAACCGTCTCCCGCCAATGGCAGGTCCCTTACCTGATACACCTGGCGGAAACCCGGGACGAACTCCGGATGATTGAGGACAAATATGCGAAATCACCTGTTGTTTACCTGCATGATTTGGGTGTATTGGACGAAAATACCATCGCCGTACACGCCAACTGGCTTTCCGATCAGGAAATCGACTTATTTTCCCGTCAGGGGGTAAAAGTTTCCCACTGTCCGGAAAGCAACATGAAGCTTGCCGCCGGCATGGCGCCTGTTCCGAAAATGCTGCGACACGGCATCACCGTCGGCTTGGGTACAGACGGCGCCGCCAGCAACAACAATCTGGATTTGTTCCGTGAAATGGGTATGACCGCCAGAGTTCATAAAGCTGTGCAATCGGACCCGACGGTCACGGATGCGGCCACGGTGCTGCGCATGGCAACCATCGAAGGGGCAAGACTCCTGGGGCTGGAGCAGCAAATCGGGACGGTTGAGGTCGGAAAGTCAGCCGACCTGATCCTGATCGACCTGAATCAACCCCACCTGACACCGCTTTATCATGTCCCGTCCCATATTGTTTATGCCGCTTCCGGCGGGGACGTCTCCACAGTGATCATTGATGGAAAACTGGTGCTGCGTGAGCGGAAGTTTGTGCATGCTGATCTTGACGACATTATGAAAACTGTCCGGGACATGGGAGAACACATTTCCCGGGAATGGGGGGGGCAATGAACAACTCATTGTATATAGAGATGATCTTGATCATTTTCCCGGAGCAATGTGTTTTTTTAAGTGCCTGTTATTGACAAACCTGGAGGGAATCGCTATCTTCCACTTCAATTCACGCTTCGGTTTGTATTGCGATCCGCCTAAAAAAAGGAAAAAACATGAAAAATCCAAACTCCCTGCTCAATACCTATAAATGTAAGAAATACGGCCATCTTATTACGGAAGAATGCCATGATACGACCTGTGAGTGGCGTATCAAGAGCGGAAACTTCCTGAACTGTACCTGGATTGCCTGTATTTACGGACCATTTACTCTGGAAGAGGTAGGAGAAATGATGGGGGTAACGCGGGAAAGAATCCGCCAGATCGAAGCAAAGGCTCTAAAAAAACTGCAGCATAAGAAACGCCGCGACCAGCTTCGCGATTTTGCCCTCTCCAATGAATGGGATGTTTAAATGCTGTGGCGGCGCTTCCGCTTTCGCATCTCCTCTGAGATGAGAAACTCCCGCATATAAGTCTTTCTTTCCGGACGGGAAAACAGAAATGTGCTCAGTTCGAACTCCAGGGCAAGAGCGGCGCCCACTTCCAAGTGCGGAACCATAGATGAGATCTTTTTCACGATCTCCGTGGCTTTTGCCGATCGCCGGGAAATTTCCTTGGCCATCCCCTCCACTTCCATCATGAGTCGTTCCGGCGGGACCACCTTATTCACCAAACCGATCCTCAGCGCTTCATTGGCCGGAATGGGCTCGCCGAGCAGGGCAATCTCCTTGGCCTTGGCCATACCGACCAGACCGCGGATGGGATTGAACAGAGGATTCAGACCGAGTTTCAGCTCCGGATGCCCGAAGATGGCCGTCTCAGAGGCAACGATCAAGTCGCAGACCACGGCCAGGTTGAATCCGCCGCCGATGGCAATACCGTTCACTGCGGCGATAACCGGTTTCGGGAACAGACTGATTCGTCTTAAGCAGACGAAAATCGACCGGAAATAGGCCTCAATTTCACTGTCCGGCAGGGCGGACAGTTCCTTGATATCGCCTCCGGCGGAAAAGACGTAATCGCCTCCGGTCAAGATGATGGTTTTTACGGACGTATCCCCCTCAAGATGCGTAAAACAATCCGTCAATTCCAGTCGCATGTCCTTGGACAGGGCATTGAGTTCGCCGGGCCTGTTCATGGTGATCATGACATAGCCCTCTTCTTTATGCTCCAAGAGAATGGTGTTATACGTCATCATGATTTTAATAATCCTTTCTTAATTCCCTGTACCGTTTCGAAGAAAGATTCCCCCGGGTTCCAACATTCACCGGGCAAGGTAGAGATAATTCAGCCCTTCTGTTTTCTGCCGCTCCTGAACAAGGGCTTTTTTCACTGCCATAGCCATGTTTTCAAACAGAAAATCCATTAAAAAGGCTTTCTTTTTGGGTGGATAAACCACTTCGGGCTCTCCGACAATGCCCGCCAGTCGTCCGGCCAGACGGACGGCGTACCTCTGGTTTCCCAGGAAATCGACCAAACCCTCCTTCTGGGCTTGACGGCCGGTCAGAATTCGCCCATCAGCCAGTAACCGAACATGGTCTCTGGGCATTTTTCTTCTCTGGGAGACTGTCTCCACAAGCTGGTCGTAAACATCATCTACCAGTTGTTGGATCAGATTTTTTTCTTCTTCCGTCATTTCCCGCACCGGTGACCCGATGTCCTTGTATTTGCCGCTCTTAATAACGGAAGCGCTGACGCCGATTTTCCGCATCAACTCCTCCATGTTGGCAAAATGCATCACGGCGGAAATACTCCCTGTAATCGTTCCCGGATTGGCAACAATTCTGTCGGCGCCGCAGGCAACGAGATATCCACCGGAAGCGGCAATGGAACCCATGGAGGCTACGATTTTCTTCTTCTTGCCGGCTTCCAGGATTGCGTCATAAATTTCCTGCGTTGGGGCAACACTGCCGCCGGGAGAATCGATCCGGAGAACGATGGCCTTGACATGTTGATTCTCGGAAAAATCCTCAATCTCCCGTATAATCTCTTCGGAGTCCGTAATCACCCCTTCAATCTTGACAACCGCCACTTTCTTCCCGGCAGGAAGGGAATATCCGGCACGGCTCGATTTGAAAAAGGCGCTTACTAGAAAAAAGAACGTGAGACCGACACAAATTAAAAGGAGGATGCCGAAAAGAACGGGATGTCTTCTCATGTCACCCTCCTGTCATGTTGATTCAATGTCAAATGATGCGTATCCAACTGGGTTCTACTCTGGATGTTCCGTCTCTCCTATCTTGACGTCCGCCAAGGCTTCTCCTAGCGTCGATGCGACATTTTTCTTATTATTCAGATACTGATTGCCGTGGTAGGTCTCCGGCGGCGCCTCGTTATCGCGCAGACTGAGACGGATTTTCCGATTCTTGGCGTCAATGTTCTTCACCGTCGCCGTAACCGTATCTCCTACGTTGTACAGCTCCGTCGCCGTTTTGACCCGTTTCTGACTCAACTCGGAGACATGGACTAGGCCCTCAATCCCCTCCTCTATTTCCACAAACATTCCGAAGTCAGTGATATTGGTAATTTTTCCGCTGATTGCAGAACCGACGGGATAGTTTTTCTCGAGCATCTCCCAGGGATCCTTCTCCAACTGCTTGAGCCCCAGGGAAAACTTCTCGTTTTCCGGATCGATATTCAGCACCACGGCTTCAATCGTCTGGCCCTTCTTGTACATTTCCGAAGGATGAACCACACGGTGCCGCCACGAAATATCGGACACATGGATCAGACCGTCAATCCCTTCTTCCACACCGACAAAAATGCCGAAATTGGTGATATTCCGAATCACACCCTTCAGAATGCTGCCTTCCGGATACTTCTGCTTCAGTGCCTCCCAGGGATTCGTCGTCGTCTGCTTGAGCCCCAGGGAAATCCGCTTCAATTCTGAATTAATATCAAGGACCATAACATTGATTTCCTGGCCCAAGGACAACACCTTCGACGGATGCTTGATTTCGCGTGTCCAGAACATCTCCGAGATATGAATCAACCCTTCCACACCGGGTTCGAGTTCCACGAATACACCATAATCGGTCAGATTGACCACTTTGCCCGTGACAATGGATCCAATCGGATAGCGGCTGAGAATCGTATCCCAGGGATTGTCCATCAACTGCTTAAGCCCCAGGGATACCCTTTCCTTCACGCGATCAAAGGACAGCACCTTAACCTTGATTTTATCGCCCTTGGCAAAAGCATCGGAAGGACGGGTCATGCGTCCCCAGGACATGTCGGTTACATGAAGCAGGCCATCAACGCCACCGAGATCGATGAAAATACCGTAATCGGTAATATTTTTAATAATTCCTTCGACAATCTTCCCTTCTTCAAGATTTTCGAGGGTTTTAATCTTTTCACCTTCCCGCTCCGCTTCAAGGATCGCCCTGCGGGAAAGGACAACGTTGTTTCGCTTGCGGTCATATTTGAGAATATTGAACATCAGGGACTGACCAACATACTTGTCGAGATCCCGCACCGGACGGATATCGACCTGCGATCCGGGCAGAAAAGCCGGAATGCCGATGTCCACCGACAGACCACCCTTCACCCGCTCCGTCACGACACCTTTGATCAGGCTGTTCTGATCACAGGCCTGTTTGATATCATCCCAAACCTTCAGTTTGGCCGCTTTATCCCGCGATAGGATCAAGTTCCC
>CAZTYA010000069.1:0-8534 GCA_964617255.1 uncultured Syntrophales bacterium | reverse complement strand
AGCAGATTGTAATCCCCAATGATCGTCACGCCGATATCGGAAACGGTCGCACGATGGATGGTTGCAAATTCGCGGATCATATTGTGATGACCGATAATAACTTTTGTCTTTTCACCCCGGTACTTCAAATCCTGGGGGTCGCCGCCGATGGCGGCAAACTGCTCGATCTTGCATGATTCACCGATCTCGGTGAGCCGCTCAATCACGACATGGGGACCGATGGCGGTATGTTTCCCGATACGTACCTCGGGGCCGATAATGGTATAAGGTCCAATGGTAACATTCTCTTCGATCTGTGCATCGGAAGAAATAATTGCTGTAGGGTGTATGTTCATGTATTGGTTTTCCTTGTTTCTTTTTCCAAAACTTCGATTTTCTTCTGCATTTCCTGCAGTGTTCTGCGCATCTCCGGGAGTCTGGTCAAAGAAGCCATGACCCGCAACCAGTCTCGATGAGGCAAATGGGGGCTCCCCGATACGACCTGATTGGGCGGCACATCCTCATGAACCCCGGATTGAGCACCCACCATGACGTGATCGCCCAGGCTGATGTGACCAACCAGTCCGGCCTGTCCCCCTGTGATCACACCTTTCCCCAGTTTTGTACTGCCTGAAATACCGGTCTGGGACACAATCACACTGTATTCGCCGATGACCACATTATGGGCAATCTGGACCAGGTTGTCGATTTTTGCACACCTTTGAATCCAAGTCCGCCCCAAGGTCCCCCGATCAATTGTTGTGTTTGCCCCGATCTCGACATCATCGTCAATCTGGACATAACCGACCTGGGGAATTTTTTCGTTCCCCACACCGGGCCGCGCAAATCCGAACCCGTCACTGCCGACCACGACCCCTGCATGAATAATAACGCGACGACCGATCAACGTCTTCCGGTAAAGGGTCACATTGGGGTAAATGATCGTTTCTTCGCCGATGGAAACCTCGGGACCGACATAAACACCGGGATGCAGGACGACTCCCCGCTCCACCCTGGCGCCGCCGCTGATTGTGACACCGGGGAAGATCGTTGCCTCCGGGGAAACCACTGCCTCCGCCTCAATATGAGCACCTGCGGCAATACCGGACGTATAGGATTCTTTCGGGTAAAAAAGGGCCAGCAGTTCTCCCAAATGCAAATAGGGATCCGGGACGACGATCAGGGTCTTCCCCGCTGCTTCCGTACCGGGTGAAACGAGGACCGCCGACGCCTCCGTGGTATCGAGCCATTCCCGATATTTCGGATTGGCGACAAAGGTGAGGTCTCCGGCTTTTGCCTCTTCGATGGGGCGGATCTGTTCGATTTGAACATGGTCGTCGCCGATGACATGACCTCCCACCAGTTCAGCAATTTCTTTGACTGTTTTGATCACGATTCAATTACCGAAAAGAATAGCCTGTTATCATTTCTTTGGTTTGAAGGTCCTGTTGAACTCATCCAACACCTTTTTGGTGAGGTCGTTTGTTCTGTTCCAATATGCCACCGGCACCGTGTAAACATCGATAATAAGGCTGTACTTCTCTCTTTCTCCGATCCCTCGGACAATTTTCATGATTTCAGGCACGAATTCCTTCGCCATATCCTGCTGTTTACCCTGAAGCTCCTCATTCGAGTCTTTGACCAAAATCTGGTAATCACGGTATTTTTTCTGATAGGTTGCTTCCTTGTCCTTCAATACGTCCGGTTTCATCAGGGAACGCTGTTTTTCCAGCTCATCTTTCAGCTTCTGCAGTTCTGCTTCCTTTTCCTGAATAACGGCCTTGCTCTTATCAACGATCTTTTTGAGTTCCTCAATGGATTTCTTCCCGGCCGCTGAATTACGAATCACGTGATCCATATCATAGAAACCGATTTTCTCTTCCGCCAGCGCAGAACCGCCCACCAGGCAAACCAGAAATACGATCACGATTGACAAACACAACCCGTTAATCTTTTTCATCATTCTCTCCTTCATGTTCTCATTCCTTATAGAAAAGTGATTTACTGGAATAAACCGATAGTAAACTCCCAACGGCTGGGCGATTCATCGTCCTTCTGATCCAGCACATATCCCCACTCCAGGCGTAACGGCCCGATAGGCGAGTACCAGCGAATCCCCACGCCGCACGTTTCCCGCATGTCACCGATGTCATACGTGCTTTCCCAGGCGTTACCGGTATCAAAGAAAATAACGCCCTTCATCCCGGCGCTTTGAATGAGGGGAAAGATATAGTCGAAATTGAAGTTAAGCATGGTCCGCCCACCGATTTCATCGCCGGTGATGGGATCCTTGGGACCCACATTACGCAAGCCGCGGAGAGAATTGATACCCCCCAGGTAAAAACGCTCATAGGTCGGGATATCATCCTCGTCGGTTATCTCCTGAATGTAGCCGATGCGCCCCCGGACGGAAAAAACCGTGTCGAAGGGGAGGGGGTAAAACCACTGGGAAGTCAAACTATACTTCGCGAATTTGGCGTCGCCCCCCAGACCTGCGTATTCGATTGACGCCGTGCTCTTTGCCCCCTGGGAAGGGAACATGTTGTCATTCGTCGTGTCTCGGGTGAGGGCAAGGGTTATGCTGCTGATGGTCGTTTCCCCTTCCTGGTCTTTGATATTTGTTGATGCCCATTCGGTCACATCGTTCACATCGTCCAGGCTGAAGCGATACCCGATCGAACCGAAAAGCCGCTCCCATAGAGGGTATCCGAAAGTAATACCGAAACCCTTGGAGTCCAGGTCATACTCGTCGTATTCGCGGACAAAGTTCCAGGCGTCCACCTTGAACCACAATGGGATATCGAAAAGCCATGGTTCGACAAAGGAAAGATCGAAATTGGTCACCCGGGTACCCAGGCTGGCTTTCAGGCTCAAGGACTGCCCACGGCCAAAAAGATTCTGTTGTGAGATACTCGCCGTAAAAACAGCGGCGTCTACGGCGCTGTATCCGGCGCCGATGCTGAACATGCCCGTCGGCTTTTCCTTGACCCGGATATTGACATCCGTCAGCGAATCATCCGGGCCTTTCTCCGTCTGGATATCCACTTCTTCGAAATAGTTCAGGCGGTTGATGCGGGTATAACTGTTCTTGAGGTCCGTTTTATTGTAGAGATCCCCTTCGACAATGGAAAGCTGGCGCCGGATCACCTTGTCCCGTGTCCGATCATTGCCGAGGATATTGATCCGGTTAAAGTAAACCAACTGGTTTTGGGTCATACGGAACGTCACATCAACCAGTTGTTCCTTATCGTGAATGTTCGTCAAGGGGACGACTTCCGCATAGGCGTAGCCTTCGTCGTTACACTTCTGGGTGAGGGCATCGATGTCCTTGATGATGGCGCTCCGGTCGAATATCTCTTTTTCCTTCATCATCAGGCCTTTTAAGAGATCTTCCTTGGAAACCTTCAACGTATCTCCAATAATATCCACCTTACCGATACGGAACTGTTTCCCCTCGCTCACCGGTATCTTAATATAAATGCCTTTTTTGTCGTGTGTAATGTCCGGGTCACCCAGTTGAGCGTTGAGATAACCGTTATTTAAGTAAAAGACGGTGATTTTTGCAACGTCCTGCTTTAACATTTCTCTTTTAAGCAGGCCGGAATCATTGAAGAAGTAGAAAAAACCCTTTTCCTGTGTCGTCATGTTTTTCTTCAGTTCTTTGGCGGTAAAAGCCTGATTGCCCTCAAAACTGATTTTTTTGATGTACAACCGATCATTTTCCTTAATCTGGAAAACGATGCGGACGTCCTTTTCCCCATCCTTTTCAATGATGTCCTGTACTTCGGCATCATAATATCCCTTGCTGTCATAAAGGGAACGGATCTTATCCACGTCTTCCCTAAGCTTCTCATTGTTTAGTGTTTGGCGGACCTTAAGGGTGATGATGCCCTCGATGTCGCTGGTGCTGACCTTCTTGTTTCCCTTGATCACAATCTCCGAGATCAGGGATTTTTCCTGGAGAATAAAAACGATGATCTTGCCTTCCGGACTATCCTCCACATCGGCCTTCACATCCTCGAAGTAGCCCATTTTATAGATAGCACGGATATCTTCTGCGAGCGTTTCCTCAAAGAAAATCCCTCCCCGTTCGCTCTTGATTTTCTGTTCGATGGCGCCCGCCCCGATTTTTCGGTTACCCTTGAATTCGATCCGGCTGATACGTTGCACAACATTGATTTTGGCCAGAATGGTCGTTTTCACCTGCTGGATGACGGTCGAAAGGTTTTCTGTACCCCGTCCCTGGATGGAAAAACCGGGTATCGTCTTTTCCTGACCGATGTCATAGAGACGGACATCAACGCTGATGATATTGCCGAATTGCGATATACTGCCCCCGACGACGTAATCGGCCCCCAGAGACTTCCCTATAGACATGGCCATGGCTTCGTTGAAGGGTTCCGCGGATCCGGCACCGGGAGTTTGGCTGTTGTCGATTACTTCAATCAACCGGCTTTTTTTCAGCTCTCTGATCAGGCCACTGAATATCTTGTCCTGTAGGGCCTGCGGATCAGAGGGCGCATGTACGGAAAACGGCAGGAGAGTGACCTTCTTAACCTCTGTGACCTCCTGGGCTTGCGCCATTTGCCCCGATAACAGAATGAACACGACGAACAAAGAAAACAGAATCCTTTGAAAGATTTTCTTCTTATTCACCGGCATACACCCTTCCGTCCCTTAAACCGATACTCCGGGACATCCGGTCGGCAAGCGACTTGTTATGCGTCACCACGACCAGCGTTACGTTTTTGTTTTGGTTGAAGTTCAATAGAAGGTCTTCTACCTTCTTTCCCGTCTCCGTGTCAAGGTTTCCTGTGGGCTCATCGGCCAGCAGAATTTCCGGCTCCATAACCATTGCCCGGGCCAGAGCCACCCGCTGCTGTTCCCCTCCCGAAAGTTCGCCCGGCTTGTGGGTTAAGCGATGTTCAAGACCCAATTCCACCAAAATATCCCGAGCCCTTCTTCGGGCCTCTTCCTTCGATAAGCCATGAATCAGTGCCGGCATCATGGCATTCTCCCAACTGGTAAATTCCGGCAGGAGGTGGTGAAATTGAAAGACAAACCCGATCTTCCGGTTACGGAACTCCGCTAATTTCCTTTCATTCCAACGGAATACATTCAACCCATCGATAAAAAGAGACCCGGAAGTCGGATGATCCAAGGTCCCCAAAATATGTATCAGCGTACTTTTCCCCGCGCCCGAAACCCCGAGCACCGCCAGAGAATCTCCCCTGGCGATTTCCAGATCGATGCCCCGCAGGACCTCGATGCGGTTCCCGTCTTTGACAAAGATTTTCGTCATCTGTTCCAGGCGGATCACAGTCCAATCCTTTTGTTGATGATCTCGGTCTGGCTCATTCGTATCTCAGCGTTTCCGCCGGGTCCAATTTCGATGCCCGCCACGACGGATAAATGGTGGATAGAAAACTGATCAGCAACGTTCCCAGAGCAATAAAAACCACGTCGCCGTAATTGACCCGGGAAGGCAGTTCGCTCAGATAATAGACATCGCCGGGAAGAATCTTAAATCCGAAGAGCTGTTCGATAAAAAGCGATATCTGCGAGAGATGGAGCGCAACCGTCACCCCCAGCGCGCACCCCAGGGATGTGCCGATAAAACCGATGGTAAGTCCCTGAAAAATAAATATCTTCATAATGCTCCGGGAACTGGCGCCCATAGATTTAAGAATAGCAATGTCACGGTGCTTTTCCATCACCACCATGATCAGGGTTGTAATAATGTTGAATGCTGCGACCAGCACAATCAGGCTCAGAATGATGGCCATAACCCGCTTTTCCAGCTTCAGGGCCGAAAACAAATTCTTGTTCATTTCCATCCAGGTCCTGACCCAATAGGGGTAACCAAGCTTCGTCTTAACGGCGTCAGCCACCCGGTCGGCCTCATAGATGTCCGTCAGGCGAATTTCGATCCCCGTGACCAGATCGTCCATGTTAAGAAACGCCTGCGCATCCGGAAGAGACAGAAAAACCAGGGTGGAATCGTACTCGTAAAACCCCGAATCGAAGATCCCCACGACCAGAAATCTTTTGAGCCGAGGAATCAATCCCATCGGTGTAGAAACACCCATGGGCGAAATGATGCTGACCGTGTCATAAAGGCCAAAACCCAGGTTCTTCGCCAGTTCCTTCCCCACCACCACGCCGGGAAGTTTTTGGCGCGCCGGTTCAACAGGAAGGGTTTTCCGGTCGCGCTCAGGCAGATCTGTCATCGTTCCCGCCGACATCCGGTTGATCTGCAGCACCCGTGAGGCACTGACCATGTCGATCCCCCGGATAACCACGCCGCTGACATTGGGACCGCTTTTAACCATGGCCTGGCCATAAACAAAAGGGGTCGCGCCGGCAACCCCCTTGATCGCACTAACCGTATCTTGTACCTTTGAAGAATCCCGCATGGCGCCGCTGTATTCCATGAGTACCAGATGGGCATTGACACCGAGAATCTTGTTCCGCAGGTCCGTCTCAAAGCCGTTCATGACAGCAAGAACAATAATGAGCGCCGCGACGCCAAGCAAGATTCCGGCGATGGAAATAAAGGTAATAATCGAGACAAAGACCTGCTTCCTCCTGGCCCGGAGGTATCTCAGGCTGATGAACAGTTCATAGGAACCCATTAATGGTCCATCCTGCGGTTCATCCTTCTTTGGTTCTCATATGCGGAAACAGGATCACGTCTCGAATAGACGCCGAATCCGTAAAGAGCATAACCAGTCGGTCAATACCAACGCCCTCACCGGCGGTAGGAGGCATCCCATACTCAAGGACGGAGATATAATCCTCATCCATTTCGTGGGCCTCTTCATCACCACCCTCGCGCTGCTTCAACTGATTGAGAAACCGCTCCCGCTGATCCACGGGATCGTTCAATTCCGAAAAGGCATTCGCAATTTCTTTGCCGTGAATAATTAACTCAAACCGGTCCGTAAAAGCCGGATCCCGTTCATTTTTACGAGCCAAGGGAGAGACCTCGATAGGGTACTGGGTTACGAAAGTCGGCTGGATGATCCGGTCTTCCACCTTTTCATCAAATATCTCCATCATCACTTTGCCCAGGGGAGTGTTGTCTGGCACTTCGATACCGTGTTTGCGGGCATAAGCGGTCGCTTTTACGGCATCCTCCAGGACATCCGCCGCGATGCCGCAATGCTCCATGATCGCTTCTTTAACGGTCATCCTTTTCCAGGGACGCCCCAAGTCTATTTCCGTCCCCTGGTAAACAAATTTCTCACTGCCGAAAATCCGTTCGGCCAGAGCGGTAAACATTTCCTCCGTCATGGTCATGAGATCTTCGTAGGTCGCATAGGCCTGATAAAATTCCATCATGGTGAATTCCGGATTGTGGGACGTCGATATACCCTCATTCCGAAAACTCCGGTTGATCTCAAAGACCCGCTCCATACCGCCTGTGATCAGTCTTTTCAGGTACAGTTCCGGTGCAATGCGCAGGAAGAAATCCATCCCCAGAGCGTTGTGGTAGGTTTTAAATGGTTTGGCCATGGCGCCGCCCGCTTTGGGCTGCATCATGGGCGTTTCGACCTCCATGAAATCCCGCTTCTCCATAAAATGGCGGATAAACTGGATAATCCGGCTGCGACGCTGAAATATTTCCCGCGATTTGGCGTTGGTAATCAGGTCCAGGTGGCGTTGCCGATAGCGCGTTTCCACATCCGTCAGGCCGTGCCACTTCTCCGGCAGGGGACGAATCGCTTTGGAAAGGAGTTGGAGTTCTGAGACCTCGATGGTCAGTTCCTCCGTCCGGGTCCGGAAAATTCGACCGGTCATGGCAACGATATCCCCGACATCCAGACGCCGATAGAGACCGAAATCGTCATCTCCCAGTATCACATGATTCACATAGCCCTGCAGAGATCCCGTACGGTCCTGAACTTTAATGAATGCGGCCTTCCCGAAATCCCGGACTGCCATCAGGCGCCCGGCGATGGTGAAGGTTTCGGTGACTTCCGATAAAACATCGTTATCTTTGTCGTCGAACCTGATCAGCAGGGCCGCAGCCGTATCCTTATAATGGAATGTATTGGGGTAAAGGGCAATCCCATCGTTTTTCAGGGATTCGATCTTCTCCAGTCGTCTTTTCAAAAGCTCACTTTCTTCCATAAAACAGGGACTCCATCAAATATAATGCCGATTCGACTACCCTTTTTTTATTCTTTCGTCAAGCAGGATTTGATGAAAGCCCCTTCCCGCTTTTCCCTTGACAGGCATTCCAGCCATCATCTATAGGATTGGCGAGTGTATGAATAAACAGACACTACCGGTAAAAGTCAGAGGCTGCCTGGCGCCGGTCATTGAAAAGGTATCAAGGAGACGCATCGGCGTTCTGTTTATTCCGACATAAGATGTTTCACGACGGGCATATTACTTAAGGACCAAAAGGAAAATCATGATTGAGGTTGAGCACCTGACAAAATACTACGGCCCCATCCGCGGGATTGAGGATGTCTCCTTCCGCATTGATAAAGGAGACGTCGTCGGTCTTCTGGGCCCAAACGGATCCGGGAAAACGACCAGCATGC
>CAZTYA010000068.1:2781-8557 GCA_964617255.1 uncultured Syntrophales bacterium | reverse complement strand
TCCCCGTCCCTTATGGGATACCGGGCCGGTTCGGCCCAGTTATCGGAACTGACGGGGTGAAGGAGTAAATCAACGTTCCCCGGGGCGCCCAAGGTCCGGGCGCTGATCCACCTGGGGCGGGTGAGGCGCCCAATGTCCACGGCGGCGGCGCCCAAGTAGGGCGGGGCGGCGGCGAGCCCTTCGTATGCCGATTCAATGACGATACTTTCCGCTGTGCGGGTTCCAGCAACTATCCGCAATCCCATGTTTACACCTCTTTCAACAGGTTGTTTACGGCTTCGGATACTTTTTCTTCCAGGTGGGAAGCTCCAACGGATTCCAGGACCGCCACAAGAACGGCCCGGTAATTCCGTATTACCAGGGACACCACAAGGGCCAGGGCGGCCAGGGGGGGCGCCTGGGCGCCCGATTCCAGGCGGGCGGCGGTTCGTTCCGGGGTATCCCGAAGGCATGTTTCAACATTCCGTTTCAGGTTGCGGAATGTCCCCCCGGCCAGTAATGCGGAGATTTTCAGAATGTTCATACTTCCCCTTCCCGTTCTACCCGATTATCTATCCGGTGTAGATAGTTGTCAACCTGGAAAGGGACCATGTTCCGTACCATTACGGGAACCGCCCGAAGGTGGAACATGCGATCCGCTGCAATGGGGTCTATTCCCCGATCATCCCGGCACCAGCGGGGAATGCCGTTATGGGCATATTTCTTTGCCCATTGTTCCCATGCCCTATCTATCAGTTCCTCATTCGACACGGGGACCGGGAATAAGGGAACACCCCGGCGGGTATCATACAATTCCCAACGGGGAACACCTGGGGGGCGCCAGCGGCACACCTTCCGGGCTTTCCAGACACACCCCCGGCATTGTTCCCATTCCCCCCCTTCCAACCCCTCCGGGGTCCATCCGGCAATACACGGCCCGGCGGGGTCATGTTCCCGGGCCTGGTATTCATCGAGGGCGGCTTTTTCTTCCGGGTTCAGGGTCAAGGATAACCCCCGGGAAACCACGATACGCCGACAGTACCGGGGCCAGGTTTCCGGGGCGCTTGAATACGCCGCTTTCGTCAGGTACTTCATTAGGTATCGGGCGGCGTCGTCTATCCGGTCCTTGATCCGGCGTATATCAAGGTTTGCCCCCCCCCCGGCGGCGGTCCACACCTGGCGCCAGGTGTCCCGGGGTACATACTGCGAAACGAGAAGATGAAGATGCGGGCGGACGGAATCATCGTGTAGTTCCACCACCCGGACATATTGGAGTTCCGGGTATATGTGCTTCATCCGGGTCCGGGCCTTGTTCCATATGTAATTGATCAGGCGGACGAAGGCGGCCCGCAAGGCTTCCCGGCTTTCATCACTACCCCCGGCGTATGTCTGCACCATGACCCCCCGGGAGCGCTTCTTGTCCCGGCGGTATGTCCAGGCAGCACATTCATCCATAAGGGCGGCGGCGGATTTCCCGGGTGCCATGAACCGTTGTAGGACGGGCGCCGTCACCCTGGAGGGGTCAAGGGTCAAGGTGACGGCCCTCGAAACATCCCGGGCGACACACCAACGGCGGACGATTTCGACAATGGCCCGGCGCTTCCCGGGTTCGCATTCCCGGCATTTCCAGGTATTGCAGGCGAAGGGCCGGGGGGATTCTTCTCCCTGGCGGCGCCATTCAAGGGACGGGTAGCGTTCACACACTACGGGCCGCTCCCGCCTTCCGCAAGAGTTCAGCTTTCCAACGGCGCCGGTAGCGGGCCGGAATCCGGCGAGATTCCCATTGCACCGCCTGGGCGGTCAGGTAGTCACGGCGCAGGCGGCGGGCGAATATGGCCCGGCGGATGCGGCGGAGTAGTTCTTTCATGGTCTATCCTTTCCGGGGTATGTGGGATATATGACGGACACGGCGCCCGATGCTTATGGTGTATTTCATGTAATCGTCCGCCAAAGTCCGGGGGGCATCCGTTGCCCCGAAGAAGTACGGCACGCTTACCATTGCCCCCGTGTATTTCATTTCTTTCGTTGTGTTCATCCCCATGTCTACTAACACAATAGCATCAGCCACGGTTTCCGGCGTCAATGCTATTTCGTAGGCATAATTGAAACGGTTGATTGTTACTTTCATCGGTCTATCCTTTCCTGATAGTCCGGGCATATTCCGGTTTCGGCGATCCGTTCCCACTGAAAAATAGTTGTTGGCTTGCTGGTTATTGCGGAACAATACGGTAATGCTTTCCCTTCGATCATCATACCGCGTCGGTGTCGGCATGATAGACAACGGCGGGGGGATCCCTGGTCATAGTCCCAACCTACGGCTTCGGCGATCTGCAGAACTTGGGCGGGGGACAACCCCCCGGGGGGCGCCTGGAACTGGTCGGATAATAGGATTTCCCCAGGTGTCGGACGGTATCGGCGCTTCCGGCTCATATCCCCCCCTTTGTGATTCTCGCCACATCTTCAAGGATTGCCAGGGCTAAATCTTCAACATGCCGGGCGACTTCATGTCGGTATTTTTCGCCCATTTTTCACGGTTCCTTTCCTTGTTTGAAATAACCTATAGGGGCCTTCGGCCCCCCCAAGTAGAGAAGACAGGGGGGGGCGCTGGCGCCTGGCGCCCCCGGCCTTGCGGCCCGCATTCCCCGATCGGGATAGCGCCCTAATCTATTTTGACAAACCACGGTTCCCGGTTTCCGTTTGCGCCACGGTATTCAATTACCGGCCCGTCATATCCTGGGATATAGGCATCATCTACATATTCCCTAAATGCTTTTGTTTTTCGGCACCTTCCGCAGTTGATGAAACGGTGTTTCGTATGGAGTGTGTACCCTGGACCAACTTTGAATGTCCACCGGCGAACCCGGGCGGATTCCAGGGATATACCGCAGGCCGTTGCCATGCGATCTATGCAGATATGCCGTTTCATTCTTCCCCCTGGAAGGTTACTTCCATTGATAGACGGGCCTGGGCTATCTTTTCATAGATGCACACCGGCCCACAATTCGGGGCGGATTCTTCAGCGAACTTCCGGGCGATTGCTTCCGCCCTTTCGATTGTTGGAGCGGTTCGGAGTTTCCAGAGGGGATATGAAGAGAAGACAAGGTATCTGTCAGTTGTTCCGGGCATGATCTATTTTCCTTTCCTGTTTACGGGCATACTTGGATCCGCCCCGGGGTTCATAGTCCCGGGCGGATTGCTCCCGGTGTTTCATTTCCCGGGCCTTCCGGCGGGCTTCCTTATGAATTGTTTTCCCCATTTTCTATCAGCTTCCTATTCTGGTTTTCCCATTCTTCCGCTTCAATGGCGGTTTTCTCAATGTCGGCCTCAAGATAGGCACGCACTATGAGGGGGTCCGTATGTATTTCGGGGACTTTGCAATAGATCAATTCAACGAACCGGAATAGTTTTACCGGATACATTTGTATTCCTCCATAAAGAGGACCGCCGGGGCGGGCCTGGGGGACGAGTCCCAGGTGATCCGGCTCCCGGCGGTCAAGTCTTTTCATTTCGGTTTTCTCGTCCATGTACGGGAATCTATGAACGGCCCCCGGGGATGTCAAGGGCTATTTCTTCCCCTTCTTTTTCCATGTTCCGTAGTATGTTGCATCCGTGTTTTTTGCTGTATCAAGGGCGGCAAAACTGGATGTCGGAGCTTGGTTTTTTAGAAACTTCTTGAAATCTGCGCTTGACATATATAATGGCCTCCGCAGATATTCATGGTTTCTTTTGAATATGATTATCATTATTTTTTCCCTCTTTTCTTCGTCCGTCTCGCGGCGGTATTGAACTCCTTCAAGCTCCCGGGGCGGTGCCATGCTTCACCAAATAATGTTGACACTTGGCGGCGCTTCGGGCGGCCCTTGTACCAGCGGACCAGCTTGTATTTCCCCCCGTCCGGGCCGGTTCTCCATTCCGTCCGGGCGGCTTTCGTCTTTCCACGCTTGCGGGCGGCCATTACTTTTTCCTCCTTCTTGTGCGGGCAATTGGAAGTGGAAACGGATCATTGAATAGTTCTTCAGCCTTTAGGCTCTCCTTTACTATTTTACTATCCTTTGCTATCCGTATCCAATCCGCTTTCCATATTTTGGCGGTTACTTTTTCAAACCTGTAATATCCATTATCAGCGGCTTGCCTTGACCGATACATAATGGTCGCATCTGCTATTGTATCGCCTGGGGCCGTCCTACTGATTTTATCTATCCTTACTATACCGAATATTGTACTTCGGTAAAATGCACCCTTTACAAACTTCTTCACCATGATACACCCCTTTTACGGCCTGGACCGCCCCCAGGGGCGGCCCGGCCTTCCGTAAAGATTGAATGTTCCGGCTTCCTTGTCTGCGATCACCCGGACATAGGTTCCCCGAAGGCGAAGGCGATCCGCCAGGCGTTCAGCATCCGCACGGCTCCGGTATTCCCGGAACCATTTCCAGGGCTTCCCGCTGATGATTCTGTCCGGCTTATTCATGCTTTCCCCCTTCAAGGCGGGCCAGGGATACGGCAAGCTCATTCACCCTTTCCGCCAGGCGGTCTATGGCCTGGTCCGTCTTTTCCCCGGCGGTCTGTATGGCCTGGCGTAGTTCCTTGATCCACGCCACAAGCCCGGCATGTTGCGGGCAAGTCACGGGCGGGGAATCCTGGGGGGTCCGGCGGCGCTCCTTTATCAGCAGTAGGACGGCCAGGGAAAGATTCGCCATAGCGGACATAATCAGGCCCCAGGCGTCCACGATTATACCCCCCGCTTGACTATCCCCAGGGCGGCCAGGAGAACGGAGAACCCCAGGGAAAGGGCTTCCCATACCGTAATCTTTCCATCGTCCAGGGCGTCCCGGATTTCATTCTTCAAGCGGTCCGCATGATAGATGATGAGTTCTTCCGTTGTCAGTTCTACAGGCGGTTCTTCCGGTATCAGTTCCCCACGATCCGGGGGGCGGTATCCCTCAATTTCCGGCATTTATGGCCTTCCTTTCGTAAAGATGTTCCATTCCCTTATCCGGCGGGCGGCGAGAACTTCATTTCTACGGCCCCCGGCGTTGTAGTGCGTCAGCCATGAGGTTTTGGCCCCCGATATGTTCCCGGCTTTCCATTTCTGCGGCCATGTGGCGGAGGCGCAGATATTCGGCCCCAGGTTGTAGACGAAAGATAGAATAGCGCCCTGTTGATGCACTGCTAATTCCCCCCAGGTTATTCCCTTGTTTGCCAGGTCCGCCACGGCGCCCGGCATGTAGACGGTTTCCAGGAGTTCTATTAGGCGGGCTTCCGCCTGGGCGGGGGTTATCGGGTTCGGTGTAACCCCGGGAATGTATTTGCTTCCGTACCCTATGCTTTGCTGTTTGTAATCATCATACGGTGTAGGGCGGAAACCCTCTTCCGCCTTCAGAAACGGAAGAATGAAAGTAACGGCGTCCGATCCGGCAAGAATCATTCCGCCCCCCCTTCTACGGGTCAGTATCAGCACCGCCAGGACGGCGACAACGGCGACAACGGCGGGGGGCATTACAGCCCCCCCCGTTCTTCTTTGCCTACCATGTTATTCCGCTTCCCCAGGAATCTTCATAGGATACGCCCCCCTGTTCAAAGGAATCTTCCCATTGATAGGCTTTCCATCTTGCCCACAACGCTTTTAATACATCGCTTTCACTACCGCCGCCCGGCCCCATTATGTACATCCAGGTAAGCCAGCCGGGGTACTCTTCGCTTTCCGGTTCAGCGTATGGATCATCCCCTCCCACGGCTCCGAGGGGGTTATCACCAAGAAAGTCCCCCAATAGGTTTTGACCCCTGTTGATGATCCA
>CAZTYA010000068.1:0-2771 GCA_964617255.1 uncultured Syntrophales bacterium | reverse complement strand
CTATCATTACAGCTATTCCGGCGAACATTGCCAGGTTTAGTACGGTATCCGTTTTCATTCCAGGCCCCCGGAATCTTCCGGGAGCGATCCACGGCCCCCGCCGGCGCTGACCGGCCCGGATGTTCCAGCGGCCCGGCCCAGGAGCAACCCCAGACCGGCGGCGGCCAGGCCCGGCACTACGGCGCCGGATATGGCGGCCACGGCGCCCCCCGCCACAAGTAGACCGGGAAGGGCGGCGGCGGTTTTCCCGGGCGCCATTGCGCCCCGGGGTTCTGGTTCCGGGGCGGTCATGCCCCCGCCTTCAATCGGGCCGTACATTCCAAGATAGGCGATCAGCCTTTCACCCCGGCGGTACATTATCGTTTTGCGTTGAAACACGGTTCCCCCGGGATAGCTTATTTCTTTTGTGCCTTCGCTTCCCGGGGTTCCCAGGTATTCCGGAACTCCCCGGGGGGTTGACCATACCGGGTGTTCTGCGCTTACGGCTTCATAGACGGGTAGTCCCTGAATGGTGTATCCGGTCACAGGTTGTATTGCCTGTGCTGAATAACTCCATCGGGCTAGAGGAATACCCGTTTCATCGGCGCATATTGTGTGTCCGTCCTTCCATATCCGGGTTAGGTCGGCGGAATCTGCGCGGGCGTGTTGCATGTAGTGTAGTGGTAACAGATTTCCGTTTTTATCCTTCAAGGGGGGGTGATCCTGTTTCCCGCCGGAGTTGAAGAACTGTTGCAGGATAGAAAACCCTGTCATAATCATCCCGATTGGCAACGGCATTTCCTACCCCCTTATTTCTTCACGATTATGACTATCAGCACCGCCACGGCGGCCAGAATACCGGCGATAAAAATACCGGATATTCCTGCCCCGGATGTCCCCCCCTGGTACGGATTCTGCCCGTAAAACTGAATGCCCCCGGAAGGGGGGGGCGAGCTTTCGCCCGCCCCTGGTCCTTCCTGGTTCCACCATTCATACGCGCTCTGGAATCCGCCCCAGGCTTCGTTTAGAAAGTCCCACATGGAAGGCCCCCCTTTCGGTTATCGCACCTTCCAGGATGCGAGAACGCTTGCGGGGGTTGCCTTCGCTGTGGCGGCGGGGGTGTTCTTCAGGGTCGGAATAGGCACGCTTGCGCCCTCGATCCCCTGAACACTTCCGCCGGAAGCGGAACCCGGCACGATTGCGGAGGTTGCCAGGGCGGCGGAGGTACGGGCGGCCTGGGGTCCACCGACACGGGCCACGCGGGCGGCCTGGGCCTGCCGGGTGACGGCGGAACTCTGTGCGGCAAGCGCCCGGGCGTTGTCCGGTATCGGTTCCACAACGCAATGCGAACAGGCCATTGTACCGGCGCCGTCTATGATCTCGACATTGAATATGTCGTTGCCAAAGCACTTGATGATGCTTTCCTTGTTGTCACTGAAGTGCTGATAAACGACTTCTTCCGCTTCATTGGCATCATACCGTCCGTACATGTTCGTAAGGCCCAGGGCGTCCACCCAGGGCGAGAACATGAGGCGGTTCCCGGCGGCGTCAAAGATGCTCATGCGCTCCGGGTCGGTGACGCTGGCGCTCTGGAACTGAATCATGGCGGTTTTCCCGGCGAAGTCATACCGGAGTTCCGCCAGGTCAAGCGCCCGGGAATGGAACCGAGGCAGGTAGTAGGCATCTCCACGGTCTACGCTGACACGGTGAACTTCCCATACCGTCCCGGCCTCGACCACGGCGGCGTCCACGGCGGGCAAGAAGATTTCGATGCTGTCACCCTGGGGGACGGGGTAAACATTGCCATGAGTTCCGGTCAGGTCGAAGGAATGCACGAAATGCAAGGCAATGGGGTCTGAGGCGGCGGCGGGGGCGTTGTTCCAGGCGATTGATCCGAACATCCGCCGGGTTCTTTCGGCCACGAAACCGAAATTGGCCTCACTGACCAGGGATGAACCGGCGGAACTTCTCATGGTCCACTGCCCCAGGTCGGCGATCTCGTCAACGGCCACGGCGGCGGTTGCGGTTCCCCGCAGGGTAATGAAGTACCCCTCAATGAGGGTTCCGGCGCTGGGGCGGTCCTGGATGACGCCCCCGATAAGGGCGTCAAGGGCCTGTACCAGCTCAAACTTTCGCGAAAGCGCTCCCATGTGTCTACCTTCCTTTCTTTACCGGGGCGGGCCGGTTAGGCGTTGGGGGTCAGGATGGACGACACCAGGGGCTTGACCAGGTCGGCGACCATGACGCCGATAACCACGGCCAGGATCATCCACATGTGAGTCTTATTCATTTTCGGTTTCCCCTTTCGGTTTTCACTGTGCCATTTTGGCACACCTACGGGGGAATCTATAACAGGTGAAAGGGGGTGTGTCAATATGGCACACCCCAGGGGTAGCGGAGGGTTAGTAACGGCGGGATTCTATTTCAGCGGGGGGATGATCCATTCCGGGAAGGATTACCCGGAACTTGTAATTAGGAAGGGGTTGATCCGTCACCCCCCATTGCCGGGAGTATGCAATATCAGCCAGGCCGATTAGGCGGCCTATAACTATGCCTTGGGATATTCCCAGGAGGTCTGTATGGCAAGCCGTGGGGCGTTGTGTCGCCCATATCAGGCCCACCCCCAGGTTCCGCCCTTCCCGAAGGATTTTCGTCATGGTGGGGTCCGGTTTCTGCCTGGGGTACAATTCGTGCGCTTCATCAATAACGAGCATGATATGACCCCGGGCCAACACTTCCGGCATGACCGCCCGGTATAATTCGGGGTCCGTGATTATGGTAGTTGATGCCCG
>CAZTYA010000067.1:0-8577 GCA_964617255.1 uncultured Syntrophales bacterium | reverse complement strand
GCAATTTCGTCAATCGTCTTGATGACCTTGGCCGTCTCCTCGCTGGCCCCGACCGAGGCCTGCATGGCCTTTTCCATTGTCCCCATCCGTTCGGATATCAACTGGAAGTTGGTGGCCGCTTCCTTCGTCATCATGTCGTTGGCCAACTGCGCGTTATCGGCATTCTGACGGGTCATGGACGACATCTCCTCCAGGGAAGACGAGGTCTCTTCAATGGCCGACGCCTGATTGGAACTGCCGTCTGCCAGGTGCTGACTCGATGTCGCCACCTGCGAGGCGGCGGCCGTGACCTGCTCCGCACCCTCGTTCAGGCCGTCAATGACCCGGGCAATGGGACGGGTAATCATAAGACTCATAAAGATGCCGATCCCAACCGCCACAATAAACGCCAGGATCGTCGAAGCCGAGGCAAACCAGGTGGCCATGTTTGCGCGGGACGTGCTGGCCTGCATGGTGGCGTCGGCTTGCTGGACCTCCATGTTTATGATTTTATGGAACGAATCGGTAATCTGGTTTTCCACCGTCGTGACCTCACCCTCCATGAAGGCCATGGCTTCGTCTTTCATGTTATCGTTAATCATTTTGATGAGCTTTTCCAGGTTGGGATTCTGGCGCATAAACAGGCTGATCAGGTGATCATATTCCTTTTTGATTTCGCCTTCCGTTAATGTCGCGCCGACCTCGGCCAAATCCTTCTTTCCCCGTTCATTGATGGCGGCGATTTTTTCCAGTTCGCGGGCAATTTCCTTACCGTACACAAATTTCTGAATATAGGCGGTGCGAATTTCCGCGCGTAATTCTTGCCATAACTCGGATATGTCACCCATCGCCACCAGGGGTTTGGTGTTGATGTTATAGAGCGTGGTGATGTTTTTATTCAGATACATGATGTTGGAAACGCCGATGAATCCACCAACGAGTAACATCAGGGAGACAAGACAGAAACTGCCGATCAACTTGACACTCAATTTCATTTTTTTCATACACGCACCTCGTCCTTAAGAAGAATTAGTTGTGGCCCCCCGTGCCTAATCGTTTTCATCAGATTTCGTTAAAGGATGGCTGTTCCGCGATTTTTCCTTCGATTCTTCAATCGTTGCAATAATTTCATCCATATCGAAGCGCCAGGATTTCCCGATCTTAAATCCCGGCAAATCGCCCTTAACGGCCAGATTAATGATCGTATTTTGATTCAGCCGCAGATATTCCGCTACTTCCTTCGCTGTCACTATTCTTGCCATAATTCGTCCCCCGCTTAGCTCTGGTGAACCGAAAAGTGTTTTGACATGGTTTTTCTCCTTTTCCCCTTGCATGCTCAAACAGAAATAAGCCCAATTCGCCCTTATTCCGTATTGATCATATTGTCGGTATTATCGACAAATAACTTTAGAGGAAAATAATGGGTGATAGTTGGTCAAAATGGGATAAATGGGAAAAAGAGAAGAAAAGTGAAGATTTGGTAATGAAAACTTACCGATGGGGACAATTCGGCGGAATTAATTCTTCCGGCCGGCAATCATGAGGACGAACTGTTCAAACATATCCTGCTGAAAATGATGGAGCATCTGCTCCTTCATGATTTTCAGTCCTTCAAAGGGTTGCATTTTCTTCCGGTATGGACGATCCGTCGTCAAGGCATCGTAGACATCGGCGATGGCACAGATCTTCCCATAAACATGCAGGTCATTTCCCCGAATGCCCTTGGGGTAGCCGGTGCCGTCGAAGCGCTCATGATGCTGAAGGACGATAATCTTCGACTCCTGCGTCATCTGTTTGGTTTCATGCAGAATTTTAAAACCCAGATTGGGGTGCTTTTTCATCTCCCCCATTTCCTCGTCCGTTAACTTGCCAGGCTTATTGATTATTCCCTGATCGATCCGGACCTTCCCCAGATCATGGAGAAAAAACCCGGCCCCCAGTTCGTGGAGATCGTGGGCATTGGAGCGCCGGAAAAGATTACGCGCAAGGCAAACGGAAAGGACGCCGACATGCACGGAATGGGTGTAGGTGTAGTAATCGTGGTCCGTGATCATCATCAGGTGCTGACTGGTTTCCATATCGTCTAAAATGAGATCGACCACATCGTTAACGGCCTGCTTCGTCTCTCGGATACTTTCCGCTGAGGGATTGTCCATGAGATTCTTGATCATTTCCCCCGAATACTGATGGACCTGCTTTGCTTTCGTCAGGGGAGGCAGCTTCTTATCGAAAATGCATTCCCGTAATCCTTCCGGCACAATCGCTTGCTTTGGTTTCTCCGGTACGACCGTTCCGCGTTCCGGCTGCTCATCGGCCACGCGGCTCTGGCTGAAGTCCACCCGCACTTCCTTCATACCCGCTCCGATAATTTTTTTGATCTGGTCCTCGGAGGTTAAAAGAAATTGACTTTTTAAGAAGGGATGGTCCGTCCATGACACAGGCATCAGGACAAACATGCCGATTTTGAGTTTATTGACGGGTAATGCTTTTACCACGCTTCCCTCCGCAGAGAAAACCTTCCTAACACCGGCAGACGTGACTGCAAGACAACCACCAGAGGGCTGCGCTCACAGACAAACAAACTGATCAATCACTTTGCACCCTTTGATGATCATGTTGATCTTTCGGCTTTCCATCCGGTCCATTCTTTGATAGATACACCCCATAACATCGGCAAAAGATGCGATGAACTTGAGGAAACGATTGGGGCCAATCTAATGCGTTTCCGAAAAAAGTCAATCATATTATTAAGGAGGAAGCAGCATGGGAAAAGGGGATCAACGTTCGAAACGAGGTAAAATCTGGCGGGGCACCCACGGCAAAACACGCCCCAAGACCAAACAAACGGAAAACGCGGCCGGATCCGCAAAAAAATAAGGATCTTCTTCTCGTTACACCAAGAAGAACAACCAACCTGATGTGAGCGCCTCTCCGGTCACCACACCGACGGGGCGTTTATCAACGGCAATCTTCGGGTAATAAAATTGAACCGGCGAAGGATCCAGGCTGTCGCGCGCAAGGAGTTTTATCATCTGGTCAGGGATTTCCGGAGTCTTTATCTGGCCTTCGCCATTCCGCTCCTTTTGATCCTGTTGTTCGGATACGCCCTGAGTCTTGATGTGGACCGGATTGCCACGGTCGTCGTCGATCACGACCGGACCGCCCTGACCCGCGATCTTATCCGCCGGTTGGACGCATCCACTTATTTCACGGTTCGGACTATTCTGCCGGACACGAAAGTCGCGGGAGAAGCCTTGGATCGGGGCGATGCCACCCTGGCGGTGATTATCCCTGCGGGCTTAACAGCGGGGATAAAGCATGAGCGGGAAACCGCCATTCAGTTGCTGCTGGACGGCAGCGATCCGAATTTCTCGAACATCGCCCGGGCCTACGTCACCGCCTTTTTTGATCGGTATAATCAGGAAAGGCTTGGCGTATTCCTGAATCGACAGGGCAAAAGCGCCCCCGCACAACCTGTTGAAGGACGTATCCGGATCTGGTTCAACGAAGACCTTGAGAGCCGGAATTTCATCATCCCCGGCATCATCGCGGTCATCATCATGATTGTCGGCGCCATGCTGACCTCGCTGGTCATCGCCCGGGAATACGAGAACGGAACCATGGAGACGATCCGCGCCCTGCCTCTTTCCGCCGGGGAATTTCTTATGGGTAAGGCCATCCCCTATTTTCTGATCGGCCTGACGGACGTCCTGGCGGCCATTCTCATGGCCCAGATCCTGTTTGGCATCGTCATGAAATCAAGTTTCTGGCTCATGATGGCGGCATCGTCTTTGTACCTGGCCGTCGCGTTGACCCTGGGGCTTCTGATTTCCCTCTTGACGAAATCACAACTGGTCGCCAACCAGATCGCGCTCCTTATCACCTATCTGCCGTCGCTTTTGCTTTCCAATTTCGTCTTTCCCGTCTCAAACATGCCGGCAATCCTGCAGGGCCTGACCCGTTTCGTTCCGGCCACCTACTACATTGATATCTTAACGGGAATCTATCTCAAAAATCTGAATTTTTTACAGCTCTGGGTTTCCTTTGCCGTCCTGACCGTCATGTTCCTAACCCTCCTGACAGCCAACTGGCTCCAGTTGAGAAAGGAAGGGCTCTGATTTGAAGATTGACCGGATTCGCATTCGCGAACTCGTCCGCAAGGAATTTATTCAACTCTTCCGGGATAAAAAGATCCGGCCGATTCTCATCGTCGCGCCCCTGATTCAGATTCTCATCTTCGGCTATGTCGTCAACTACGATATCCGGCATATCCGCATGGCCGTTCTGGATGAAGCACGAACGCGGGAAAGCCGCCTGATCGTCGAAACCTTTGAGGGAAACGGCATCTTCGGCATAACCCGGTTTCTCCATCACGACCATGATATCGAACCCCTGATGATCCGAGGAGAAGCTGATCTGGTGCTCAAAATCGGACCGGATCTGAGCGAAAGAATGAAACAGGGGAAAAGTGCCGCGGTTCAGTTGATCGCGGACGGCAGTATGAGCAATATGGCCTCTATCCGTGTTTCCTATGCGGTTGCAGTTTTGCAGCAGATCAACAACACCCTGCTGCATGAACTTCACCCCCATGCCGTCCGGTACGGCCGGATCGATCCCCGGATCCGGACCTGGTACAACCCGAACCTGGACAGCCAGTATTTTTTTGTTCCCGCCATCGTTGCCGTGATTATCATGGTCATCTCACTGCTGCTGACGTCCATCGCCATCATCAGGGAAAAGGAAACGGGAACCCTGGAGCAGCTTATCGTGACGCCGCTGACGCCTTTCGAATTCATCGTGGGTAAAACCATTCCTTACATCCTCATCTCCTTAGCCCAGATGGCCGTCGTCACCATTTTTGCCGTTTTATGGTTTCAGATCCCCCTGGAAGGAAGCATCCCCGCACTGTTTGGCGCCTCCTGTCTTTTTCTGCTTAGCACCTTGGGCATCGGACTCTTCATCTCCACCGTCTCATCCACCCAGCAGCAGGCGGTGATGACTACTTTTTTTTTCCTCCTCCCCTTTTTCATGCTGAGCGGCTTCGTTTTTCCTATTGCCAACATGCCCGAATTCGTGCAATGGCTGACTTATCTTAATCCCATGCGGTATTTCCTGGTTATTATTCGTGGTCTCTTCCTTAAGGGTGTGGGATTGGACGTACTCTGGCCCCAGTATTTGGCCTTGTCTCTGCTCGGCATCGTCGTGTTTTCCGGGGCCGTGGGTTTTTTCCGCAAGAGACTGGATTGAGGTGACATAACGATGTTTCTTAAAATTATCACCGAGGCAGATCTTGTCCGTAAATACCGGAATCTATTCGTCCGGAGGCTGAAGACGCTCATGGTTGAAAAGCTCCAGGTCCGTCTGGGACACCTCGGCGCCAGCACCGCCTCGCAGGTCATCTGGTCGGATAATCTCGGCATCTGGATGGCCCACGAAAAGGGGAAAGCCTCACCCTACAATCACGCCTTCGGTATAGGGAAACCCCTTCCGGGAAGTTTCCTGGCAGCCTCATGCGAGATTAATTTCCCCGTCGGCGGCATCGACCGGCGCATAGGAGGGGCTTTTGCCCGGGATCGGCGGGGCCAGATTTTTGTTGTCCACCGGGGTAAAATCGGCGGTGGACGGAAAGGCATCGGAAAGTCGCTTTTCGACAGTCATTATCGGGGCGTATGGGCCTTGATGGACGACGGCGATCAGGAAACCGTTGTGGCGGTAATCGGGCTTTTGAAATCGGAGCGATTCCCCCGCCAGCTCGCGCACTTCGTGCATAAAATCGGACACATCAAAGCGGAAGCCAATACCGCTTCGCCCCAGACCATGCTGTCCTTCGCAGAAGTCTCCTTCCGCGAGGAATGGACGGGAAACAGGCAAGGTGATTTTTTTCGGGACATGGCGGGTTTGTGCGATCAGGGTATTGTTATCCGGGATCTCTACCATACCTTAAAGACTGCAGGCTTCCGGGTCGGGAACGACCCTTTCCGTGATCTGTTCCTTGTCGATAACCAGGACCGGATTCGCGCCATTTTTCACGTCAAAACAGATACCCTGCCGATAAGCCTTCAGGAGGGCGTGACCCAGCTTTTACTCCAGAGTCTGAATATCCCTCACCGAACGCGACTTTTTCTGGCCTTGCCCGCACCTCCGGAAGCGGAGCTCTGGAGGCGCTTGAGTAAAATGAATGTCGATCCTTTGATTTATACCTGGCGGGGAGAAAAGGCGATTTTCCCGGACCTCGTCAGCCAGCTGCACCGGGAAACCATTCCGACAAAAACGGAACACAAGGAAAACGAATAGCTTGGGCGCCACAGCGGAAGATCATGGGGTGATAACGCATATTCCTCTTGAAATCACAGCGGTTTTCCCTTTATGATGATCCATGTGGCACACACCTTCTTAAGGAGGATGGCATGGGAGAGCGATATCGTTTGCAGGCGGGTGACGCCCTGGTGGCCGTGGATATGCAGAACTGCTTTCTTCCGGGGGGAAATCTCGGCATTGCCGGCAGCAATCGCATTATCGCACCCATCAACCATATGATCCGGATCTTTGAGCGAAAGGGACTTCCCATTGCCTTCTCCCGGGACTGGCATCCTCCCGATCACATCTCCTTTCAGGAACAGGGCGGACCCTGGCCGGCCCACGGCGTCGCCGGCACGGCCGATGCCGCATTTTCACCTGAATTAATCATTCCCGCGGCAGCGGTCATCTTTTCCAAGGCGACGGATAAAACCAGTGAGGAGTACTCGGCTTTGCACGCGAAAAGCGATGCGGGGCTGACGCTTCAGACATGGCTTGAGCAATCGAATACCAAACGGGTTTGGATCGGCGGTCTGGCCACCGACTACTGTGTCCTGAACACGGTCCTTGATTTACGCAATGCGGGTTATGCCGTCGTGGTTCTAACGGATGCCGTCTATGCCGTAAACGTCCATCCCTGTGACGGTGACCGGGCTCTCGCGGACATGTCCGCCCGGGGTGCTGAAATGATCAAATCGGATGAGGTCGGGGATTAAACATGGATATTCTGAAAAGTCCGCTCCTGACCGATCTCTATCAGCTCACGATGCTCCAGGGTTATATCGAGGAGGGACTTCACGATGAGGCCGTGTTTGAGTTCTATGTCCGCCAGATGCCGGAAAACCGCTCGTTTTTCGTTGCCGCAGGGCTGGAATCCTGTCTCCGCTTTCTGGAGAACCTCGCGTTTACAGAAGAGGAATTGCGTTACCTGGAAGGAACCAAACGCTTTTCTTCCACCCTGATCGCTTATCTCCGGACACTGCGTTTTAACGGTGACGTCCACGGCCTGCCGGAGGGCACGGTTTTTTTCCCCAATGAACCCCTTCTGCGCATCACCGCCCCCCTGCCAGTGGCCCAGTTGATTGAAACACGTCTGATCAACTTTCTGCACTTTGAAACCCTGATCGCCACCAAGGCCGCCCGCTGTACCCTGGCGGCGCAGGGACGGGCCGCTTTGATCGATTTCGGCCTTCGCCGAGCCCACGGCGCCGAGGCAGGGCTTCTGGCCGCCCGGGCCTGCTACCTGGCCGGGTTCATCGGCACCGCCACGGTTCCTGCCGAGTTGCTCTACGGAATCCCCATATTTGGAACCATGGCCCACTCCTACATCGAGGCGCATTCCGATGAGGAAACGGCCTTTCTGAAGTTCGCCGAGGCTAATCCCGGAAATGTAACCCTCCTGATCGACACCTACGATACCATTGAGGGGGCCAAAACGGCAGCCCGTGTGGCAGCCAAGCTGTCCTCTAAGAATATCCGTGTCCGGGCCGTGCGGCTCGACAGCGGGGACCTGCTTGCCCTTTCAAGGGAGGTCCGGGCCATCCTCGATGCAGAAGGGTTCCCGGAAATTCAAATTTTCGCCAGTGGGAACCTGGATGAGTATAGTGTGGCGGAACTGCTCATGCGGGGCGCCCCGATCAACGGCTTCGGCATCGGCACCAAACTTGACACCTCCGCCGATGTGCCCTATTTGGAATGCGCTTATAAATTAATGGAATATGCCGGAGAACCTCGCTTGAAAAAATCCAGCGGCAAAGCGACCTACCCGGGACGCAAGCAGGTTTTTCGTCTCGTGCAGGACAAGCGGATGATCGGTGATACCATCGGTTTGGAAACGGAACGACAGGACGGCACCCCCCTGATCAGAAAAGTCATGGCTGGTGGGAAACGGCTTGAGCAGCCGGAACCGCTGCCGGACCTGGCCCGCCGCACGAAGGAGCAACTGCAACAACTGCCCCCTTCATTATGTCATTTGACCGGCACGGAATCCTATCCGGTGACGATATCGGACGCCCTCTCCCGCCTGAAGGAAGACACGGAGCGCCGGTTATCCTGATCCGCCATGGAGAACCTGATCATTTCTTTTAACTCACCGTTGCGCATACCAGGCTGTTTCTCCCAACCGTAACTGCATAAAAAAAGTGGCTTTTTCGGGTGTTTTTTGCTACCCCAGAGACGTCAGGAAGCACACGGAACATCTTTGACGAATTGGGCGTTTGACCTCAGACCTCCGCGTGAACAACATTTTATAGAACCAGATATAGTTTAACATATACAAGGAGTTACCATGTTCCAGGAAAA
>CAZTYA010000066.1:0-8620 GCA_964617255.1 uncultured Syntrophales bacterium | reverse complement strand
CGGGCCGCAAGGAATCGCCAACCGGGAGCTGGGGCTCGCCCTATTCGACCATCGCGGCCGACGAGGACCTCGACCCCGAACTGGAGGGCGCGCACCGCGTCCGCCTGAAGGACGGGAAAACCGTCACCGTCCGTCCGGTCTTCGAGCTGCTGAAGAAGCGGGCGGCGGAATACACGCCGGAAGCGGTCGAGCGGATCACGGGCGTGGCGGCGAACAACATCCGCATATCTTTGGGGGATTCCCTTTTCCCGCAGGCCGGGAAAAATTTCGTCTATCGTTTTGCCCACAACATGATCCGAAGAAACACCGGCATGGGTTTCCGCGGCCTTGTTGGCATAAATCAGTTTCAGGGAACGATCATCGGCGTTGTTTTCCAGATGGAAAATAAGCAGACCCAACTGAATCTTATCGGCAATTTCATGCGTCAGCAGGGAGGCGTCTATGGGGGGAAGGGTTTTCGTCTTTTTCATGGATTTACCTCGCTAAAATTACGGAATGCTTAAATATTATTTAATAAAGCGTAACCAATACTTAAATCTTAAGAAGATTGTATTCGGTTCTGCGGGTGTTTTATTCCCCAAAGGGTAGTAAAAAATGTGTCACTTTCTGGATGATATGACACCTCCTGCGAGGAAAGTCCATGCCATTTATGAAAACCATCAAACATTACAGGCCCTGCCCTTGAGGTTGAACAGCATCCGGAGGATCCTCCGCGTCTGATCGCTGAAGAGTTTTTCCGAGAAAACGCGACCGGAAACGCGCTTTGATATTTCAGAGAGGGTGGGATAGATATGAACGGCTTCGGCCATCTTAGACAGTTTGACGCCGCCGGTCATCGCGATAATCCATTCGTGGATGAGTTCCCCCGCCTGGTGAGCGATAATTTGGCATCCCAGAGGGTCTCCTTGCGGGTTTACCAGAATCTTAATCATACCCGACGTTTCACCTTCAGCCTGCGCCCGGTCGTTATCATTGAAAGACTCGGTGAAAGCGGTGTATTTCAGACCTTCTTTCTGTGCTCGTTTTTCATTAAAGCCGATACTGGCCACTTCCGGATCCGTATAGGTGCACCAGCCGACTTTCTGATAATCCACTTTGCGGGGCAGGTGCAGGATGGCATTAGTCATGGCGATTCCCGCTTCATAACCAGCGACATGGGTGAAAGGCAATTGACCGTTTACATCCCCGCAGGCATAAATATGCGCCATGTTCGTTTTAAGGCGATTGTTGGTGGGAATATCCCGGGGGGTAAATGTCACCCCGGCCTTTTCCAGAGCCAGATCAACGACATTGGGTTTGCGTCCTGTTGAGAGGAAGAGGGCGTCTCCTTCGATCACGCGGCTTTGAAGATCATTGTCCACCGGAGCGATCGTCAGTTGAATCGTTGTCCCGTTAATCCCCGTCCTGACGGCCTTGGTCCGGGTGTGGATTTTTATGCCTTCGGCTTCCAGGAGCATTTGCAGCAGAGCCGCGATATCGGCATCTTCAGGTCCAAGAATCTGATCCATAAATTCGATGATCGTGACCTTCGAGCCGAGTCGTGAGAAGGCCTGCGCGATTTCCAAGCCGATGGGGCCGCCGCCGAGAACGATCAGATGTGCCGGGAGGATGCGCTGAGAAAAAACCGTCTCGTTCGTCCAGAAAGGCACCGCTGCCAAGCCCTCGATCGGAGGAACAACCGGGCTGGAACCGGTAGCGATGACCCAGTTTTTTGCGGATATTTTTTGTCCCTCCAGTTCCACAGTATGGTCGTCGGTGAAGACCGGCTGGCCGAAACGGATTTCGGCGCCGAGTGCGCAAAAGCGTTCCGGTGAGTCGTGACGCTGGATTCGATTGATAACCTCCTGGACATGATCCATAACCCGGCCCAGGCCCACGGCAGGTAACGCCAGAGCCGGAAGGCCGAAATCCTTTGCCCGGCGGGCGTTATACCAGACAGACGCTGTATGAATCAGCGTTTTAGAGGGAACACAACCGTAGTGCAGGCAATCGCCCCCCAGTTTTCCTGATTTTTCAATGAGGATCGTTTTGGCGCCAAACTGGGCGCTTCCGGCGGCGGCCGTCAAACCGGCTGCACCGCCGCCGATAATGCCGAGATCATAGTCATAGCCTGTCATAACCCCTCCTGGTTTGTTATTTAGTCTGCAAAAATCGTTTTGCTGTGGAGAAAACCTCAATAAAGCGAATATAGGAAACGGCGCTTTCGCCCGTGTTATCTGAATCATTCATTACACCGATTGTGCAGACGGACGGCGGATTGGTTCCGAAGGCCTTCCGGTAATCGGCCACGACATTAACCTGTTCATCCTGCCAAGAACCGAGATGTGTATCCCCTCCCTGGAGGGCGATCATCACGGCACGAGGCGTGTAAGGACTGGGCACAATCAAGCCCCGTTCTTCCTTCCGGCTGGCCCAGACATAACTGATTGCACTATGGGGCGGATATTCACCATAGACCATCTTGGTCAGGCCGTACTTGATTCTATCCATGACGCCGGCAGTCTTCGGGTTGTACTGAAAGAGGATATAAACCCGCAGAGGATAATCGTCCCCCGCCTTGGTGCGCATGTCTCCTTTACGATAGATGTTCATGACGCGCCATTGCCAGCGGATTTCCGGGTAGTCGTAAACAGGAAAGGTTTTCCGGTAGACTATGGCTGATGCGGAGCCGAGGCTTTCCGCCCTGAGGGAAGTAATGCCTTCTTGGATTTCGTGCCGATATATTGAATGCTGTTTAATTTTGGGGAAGAATACGGGACGCCAGTTTTCCAAATGGGCAAAGCTTTCCCGAAAGAAGATTTTGTTTCTTTCTGCTCCGTGCCCGACAGAAAAGAGGCAAAGCAGACAAATGATCAGGGACAGTATGGTTTTTGTGAAAGTCGGCATAATCGTACATGAAAGCCAAATTTGGGGTTCATTCCACATCTATTTCGACTATCTTGTTACATTGGGAAGCCTTGCCTTGCAAGTTTAGTCCGCATGTCGTTGATTGTCAAAACAAAGGGCATTGATTGTCCGGAAAAATCATGTATTTTCATAAGGCGTGGCATTCAGATTCCTGGGGCATATAAAGGCGAATCCATGGAAGGGTTTGAATTGGGCATGACCAGATTGGTCTTCTTTGCCGGTGGAATTTCGTTATTCCTCCTGCTGGAGTGGTTTATTCCCTATCGAAAGCCGACCGAACCAAAGACAAAACGCTGGCTGATCAATCTATCTCTGGCCGGGGTCAACTCAATTTTGCTTGCCGTACTCTTTGGTTCCGTCATCGCAGCCACACTCGCTTTTGGCGCGAGTCATCAATGGGGACTCTTGAATCAAGCCGCGCTGCCGCCATGGGTCAAGATGCTGCTGGCCGTGATCGTCATGGATTTTCTGCTGTATGTATGGCATGTGCTGAACCATGAAATCCCCTTTTTCTGGCGCTTTCACCGGGTCCATCACAGCGATCTCAATATGGACGTTTCCACGGCAACGCGGTTTCATGTGGGTGAACTGGCCATGTCGTCTATTATCCGGATGATGATTATTCTCCTTCTCGGTGTGGGGTGGCTTGATCTTTTGCTGTTCGATAGCCTGGTGTTGTTGAGTACCCAGTTTCACCACAGTTCAGTAAAAATTCCCGCCGGATTTGATAGAATTTTCTGGCTTTTGTTCGTGCCGCCTTCCATGCACCGCATTCATCATTCGGTGATCATCAAAGAGCGAAATACGAATTATGGGGCAATCTTTTCCCTCTGGGACCGGCTGTGCGGAACTCTGTTGACCGGCGTGGACCAAACCCGGATAAAAATCGGCATCGGGGCGTACCCAAAACAGGCGGAGCTGAGTTTATTCCGTCTGATCATCATGCCCTTCACGCACGCCGTGAAATAAGAATTGCGCTCTTGACTCCGTGCGAACGCTGTTTAAAGGTGAACTATCGTGCGCCGCTTTCCATAATTATCGGGAAGGAAAGAGCTTCAGATACCGACCGTACCCCTCCTTCACCAGGTCTTCTCTGGGGATGAAACGCAGGGCCGCCGAGTTGATGCAATACCGGAGTCCGGTCGGCGGCGGACCATCACGGAAAACATGACCAAGGTGTGAGTCCCCCTGTCTGCTTCGAACTTCCGTTCTTTCCACGAAAAGACTGTTGTCCTCTTTTTCAACGATGTTCCCCGGTTCAAGGGGGCGCGTGAAACTCGGCCAGCCGGTTCCCGAGTCGTATTTATCGGTGGAACTGAACAGGGGTTCACCGGAGACGATATCGACATAAATGCCTTCCCGCTTGTTGTTCCAGTACTCATTACGGAAAGCCGGCTCCGTACCGTTTTCCTGTGTGACTTTGTACTGCAGCGGCGTCAACCTGGTCTTGAGTGTCTTGTCGTCGGGTTTCTGCCTGGGTTTTGGGGAAGCAGAGGCAGTGTTGTGCTTTTCAACGCTCCATGTCTTATCCAGGAACCGGTCGCGGCCGGAGTTGCTGCGGTAAAATTTGTAGCGCAGAGGGTTTTTCCGGTAATAATCCTGGTGGTAATCTTCGGCAGGAAAGAAACGCTTGAGTTTGAGAATATCCGTGAGGATCGGTTGATCGAAACGTTTTGATTCCGCCAGGGCCGTCTTTGATTTCTCAGCGATGCGCCGTTCTTCACTGTTATTATAGAAGATTGCGCTGCGATATTGCGGTCCGCGGTCCACAAACTGTCCGTTCGGGTCTGTGGGATTGATGTGCCGCCAGAGGACATCGAGAAGTTGTTCATAACTGATCCGGACGGGATCATAATGTACCTGGACGGCTTCGATATGCCCGGACTGGGCGTAATTTCCATAGGTTGGGTTCGTTGTCGAACCACCGGTATATCCGGAAACAACCTTGATTACGCCGGGCGTCTTTTCGAAATCCGCTTCCACACACCAGAAACACCCACCGGCAAAGGTGGCGATTTTCATATTCCCGCTGCCTGCTGATGTGTTTTTTACGCCTTGCTGGTCACAGCCGACATTTTGCCAGGCGAACAAAGAAAGAAACAATAAGAGACAGATGATGGAGCCTCTTTTCATAGCGTATCTCCTTTTGGGTGATTGGTATAAGGTTAATATTTTATGAACGAACTGACAATTGTCAAAGAAAATACGCAGTGACGACAAGATCGTAAAGGTATGCTGTTTAACGTGTACAATGTTACCTGCCGGAGGGAAGAGAAAAAACGTCTGTTTCAATCAGACAGCCGCTCAGCAAACGGATTTAATGGTTCTACGGAAGAGGTAACAACCGTTGCCGGGAAGTGCGCGGCATCCTATTTGTCACCGATGATGCGTTTGAGTAAATCCTGCAGCTCCTGGAACTTGAACGGTTTGGCAATAAAATGCCGTTCGCCCAGTAAATTATCCGGCGGCACTTCTTTTTTGGTCAAAAGGGATGTGATAAGAATGATGGGTATTTTCGTGGTTTGCGGATCTTCACCGATGTGCTCCGCAACGCGATTGCCTTGCATGCCGGGCATGAAGATATCCAGAATTACGGCGTCCGGTTTGCAAAATTTGCATTTTTCTAAACCGTCGTTTCCGTTATGGGCGGTGAACACTGTATATCCGACTTCCGTGAGTTGGGTCGCCAAGATTTCCAGTAGGCTAAATTCGTCATCCACGATGAGAATCGTTGCTGACATGCTTTCACCTTTTTAGTGATGATCGATCCGTCAACTCCTAAGTGGCGAAAATATAGCATTAAATAGTGCAACACAAAAATAAATTTATCGAGGCGGAGAACCGTATCAGCCCGGAAGGTCAAGGCTTCAAGAGAAACATCGACGTGAATTTTATAACCAATTGATATCAATGACAATTTATTTGTGTTGGCAGATTGCGTGATGAATCTTTTAATTCTCATTGACACACCTGAGGACCTTGCCTATACTACGCGCCCGCACGGGTTGAGCAGGGGAATATTGCGATAAACCGGTCTTTTCAAAAAGGACAACCGTGGATGTAACATGCCGATTATAAAAGATAATAAACGGATTTCTTGTTGCTGTCACCGGATTTCTGAAGCAGAGAGGCGGGTTGAAGAGGTCGCGGCTTGATAATATGTGTAGCGTAACATACCAAGTGAATAATAGATAAGGATGAAGAATGATAAAGAAGGGACTGTTTTTCCTGCTGCTCGGATTGATCCTCCTTTTGCCTCTTTGCGCTGGAGCGGACGGTAGAAATATCATCAAGGTTGGCGGTGATATCACCATTGAGGAGGGGAAGCGGGTGAACCATGTCATCGCTATCGGCGGTCAGGTTACGCTCTACGGTGCGGCGGACGGAAACGTCGTTTCCATCGGTGATTCGGTCGTGCTGGCTTCCTCGTCTATTGTCGGAGGTAACGTAATCTCTTGCGGCGGGGTCATTGCCCGGGGCAATGGTTCTGAAGTCTACGGTTCCCTGACGGAAATCAACACTTCAAATTTTTCCGAAATAGTGGCGACTGTTCTGAACAGCGACTGGAAGGGATGGTCTTGGCTGTTCGCCATTTTTTCCATTATCCTTTATCTGGGGCTTCTGGTTCTCTCTATCCTACTGGTGCTGTTGATTCCCAAACCCATCCGGATCATCTCCGATGCCGCCGAACGGAGACCCTACAGAAGCGGTTTCTGGGGACTGATCGGTTTGATTCTGGTTGTGCCTCTGGCGTTCCTGCTGACGATTTCCGTCATTGGCGTCGTGCTGGTTCCGCTGGAAATAAGTATTGCCATTGCCGGGGGGTTGATCGGGTTCGTAGCTGTGGCCCGTCTTGTCGGCCACCGAATATTTGTTGTTCTGAAAAAACCGGATCAGACATATCTGCGTGAAACGATCTGGGGCGTTACATTTTTGTGGTTCGTCGGCTGGATTCCCTATGTCGGCTGGATGTTGAAGGTGCTGGTTCTCGTGCTGGGTCTGGGGGCGGTTCTGGTGACCCGCTTCGGGACGTACCGGAAACCGATCAAGGTGAAGGAGATCGAATAAGGTATGGGCAAACTTTTCGGGACGGACGGTGTCCGGGGGCGGGTCAATCAACATCCGATGACGGCCGAGACGGCCCTGGCTATCGGCCGGGCGACAGCCTGCCTGTTCCGTCGGGACGGGCATGTCGGTCACATTGTGGTCGGCAAGGATACCCGTCTTTCCGGGGATATCGTGGAAAGCGCGCTGGTCGCGGGCATCTGCTCCATGGGGGCGCAGGTCATTTTAGCAGGGGTAATCCCGACTCCGGCCATCTCTTTTTTAACAGCAAATTCCCGGGCCGATGCAGGCATCATGATCTCCGCCTCCCATAATCCCTATTATGATAACGGCATTAAAATATTTTCCGGAAACGGCCGCAAGCTGCCCGATGACATGGAGGCGGCGGTGGAACGGATGGTTTTGCGCAATGAATTTGACAGCCATTTCCCGGAATCCCACGCCCTCGGAAAGGCCATGCGGATGGACGATGCCCGGGGCCGCTATATCGCCTTTCTGAAGCGGACTTTCCCTCCCGGGATGAACCTGGAAGGGATGAAGTTGATCCTCGACTGCGCGAACGGCGCCACCTACCAGGTCGGCCCTGACACCTTCAACGAACTGGAGGCGTCCGTGAAAACGTTGTTTCATGAGCCGGACGGCAAGAACATCAACCTCGAATGCGGTTCCCAGCATCCGGAACGCCTGGCGGAGGAGGTCGTGCGCACCGGCGCCGACTGCGGTTTTGCCTTTGACGGGGACGGCGACCGGATGATCGCGGTGGACGAGAAGGGCGCCATTCTGACAGGGGACCAGATCCTTACCCTCTGCGCGGCCGCCATGAAGGAAGAAGGCACCCTGACCAACAATCTGGTCGTACGGACCGTCATGAGCAATATCGGCATGACCCTGGCCTTGAGAACGATGGGGATCGATTATACGATTACCGACGTCGGCGACCGTTATGTATTCGAGGAAATGGTTGCCAAGGGAGCGTCACTGGGCGGTGAGGATTCGGGGCATCTGATCTTTCTGCAGCATCATACGACGGGCGACGGGATTCTTTCGGCCCTGCAGGTCCTGGCGGCGATGCGCAAGGCGAAAAAGCCGCTTTCGGAACTGGCGTCGGCGATGACCGTTTATCCCCAGGTGCTGATGAACGTGGAGACGAAAAGCCGGCCTGATCTGGCGACGGTTCCGGCGGTCAGCCGGGCGATTGAAGAAGCGGAAAAGTTCCTGGGGGATAAGGGGCGTGTGCTGGTCCGCTATTCCGGGACCCAGAATCTCTGCCGGGTCATGGTGGAGGGTCCCACGCGGGAGGAAACGGAAAGACACTGCAAAAACATTACGGACATCGTCCGGGCAGAGCTCGGCTGACAGGAATTGCAATATGGCGGAAAGAATAGAAATCGGGTTTAAAAACGGGGTGCGGGACGCCCTGGGCGAAAAAATACGGCGGCGCATCCGGGAGCATCTGCTGCTTGATGTGGCGGAGGTGAAAACCGCCGAGGTATATACCATTGACGGAACCCTGTCGCCGGATGAACTGCTGGCGGCGGCCCAGGGTCCCCTGTCGGACCCGGTCATCCAGAACTACACCATCAACCGGGGTATTCTGACCGGCTTCGACTGGATGATCGAGGTGGGTTACCGGCCCGGCGTGACCGAC
>CAZTYA010000065.1:0-8656 GCA_964617255.1 uncultured Syntrophales bacterium | reverse complement strand
CCATATTTACCGGGGCGTCATGCGTCTTCTGGTCACATCCTTCTGTGTAAAAAACCGGATTGCTGTGATTTTGTTTGATTTTGGCGGTGTACTCGCTGAAGAAGGCTGGAAAAAAGGACTGGCTATCATTGCGAAAGCAAACCGACTGGATCCTGCGGTTTTCCTCAGAACAGCCTCCGATGTGATTTACAAAACCGGCTATATCCTGGGCCAATGCACCGCCCATCCCTTCTGGACTGCATTGCGGAAAAAGACGGGGATCAAGGAAGACGACGATGTGCTCATGCATGAAATCCTCTCCCGGTTCATTCCACGGGAATGGATGCTCGACCTCGTCAAAAAATTGAAAGCCGCAACGTTTACGGTTGGTATCCTCAGCGACCAGACGGACATGCTGGATACCCTGAACGCCCGTTATGACTTCTTCCGGTGGTTCGATCACGTCTTCAACAGCTATCACATCGGAAAAGGGAAGCGCGACAGCTCCCTCTTCGACGACATCGCCGGATTACTGAAAACTCCTCCGCAACAAATTCTTTTCATTGACGACGACCCGGGGCACATTGAAAGAGCGAGACGGAAAGGTTGGAAGGCGATCCTGTACCAGGACCGTGAATTGTTTCAGAAGGAAATGATGAGCTACCTGTCAACAAACGGTCTCGATTCCGGACATGGATCCGCCAGGCGTCAGACACAGACGGATACCTCTGAATAAAACCCGTCTCCCCGAAAACCTGCCTTTGAACCATTGATCTGCCGGTTGCGGTCCTTGGTATTTTCCTCTCCCGACCATAAGGAAATTAGCCGTATTTGACTTTTTTTCTGCTTCTATCGTGAGTATTTCTATTGTATATGTACGTCAATTTACCCATGGCGGAGGAAATCATGCGCGTCATCATTATCGGCGCCGGTGAGGTCGGATATCACATCGCAAAAAAACTCTCCGACGAGAAAAAAGACGTCGTTTTGATCGACACCGATCCTGCGAAAATACGGCGGATCGGAGAGCACCTGGATGTTCAGGCATTGCTGGGTTCAGGAACAAGTCCGCAGATGCTGCGAACTGCAGGCATTCAGGAGGCAAAGCTTCTTGTTGCTGCAACAGACAGCGACGAGGTCAACCTGATCGCATGCCTGTTGGCCCGAAGTCTCAACCGTTATGCCGTCAAGATCGCCCGGGTCAGAAATCAGGAATATCTTCAGGAACAATCCCTGTTCAGCCAGGATGTTCTGGGGGTGGATTTGATTATCAACACCCAGAATATGATGGTCAAAACGATTCTTGATCTGATAGAAATTCCCGGCGCTTCCGAGGTGATTGATTTTGTCGACGGCGCGGTGAAACTGGTCAGCGTTCTGATCTCCCAGGATTCTCCTCTTGCCGGAAAAACACTCAGGGAACTGGGGACTCACAGCCGGAGCCTGCTGATCGGGGCCATTGTGCGAGGGCACAGAATCATTATTCCCAGCGGAAAGGACACCATCCATCCGTTGGATCTTATTTACCTGGTGGTTAAAAAATCGGATGTCAGCACTACCCTTGCCCATCTGAACATGCCGACCCAACCGATGAAAAACATCATCGTGGTCGGGGCGGGCGGAACAGGCATGGCCGTTGCCCAGGCTCTCGACAAGCCAAACTTGAATGTCAGGCTGATCGACCAGGATGGAGAAAAATGTAAAACAGCCGCCACACTGCTGGATCATGTGATCCCCATTAAGGGAGACGGTACCGACCGCGATCTGCTCCAAGAAGAAAACGCAGGCGATATGGATCTGATCATTGCCTTGACCGGGGATGAAGAGTGCAACGTTCTCATTTCCCTGCTTGGCAAGGAGTTGGGAACCCGGCGGACCATCACCCGGGTCAGCAAACTCAGTTATATGCATATCGTTTCAGCCATCGGCTTGGACACGGTCATCAATCCCCGCATGTCAGCGGCACGGGCCATTCTACAGCACCTCCGCCAGGGAAGGATCCTTTCCGTGGCGCCTTTGCGTGAAGAACAGGCGGAGGCCATCGAAGCGGAAGCACTGGAGACATCGGATATCGTCAATACGCCTCTTTCAGAATTAAACTTTCCTTCGGGCGCGATTCTGGGCGCCATTGTGCGGGGGGATGAAATTATCATCCCCCGGGGAAACACCGTTGTTCTTCCCCATGATCATCTGATCATCTTCGCCATGCAGCAGGTTGTCAGCCAGATAGAAAGCCTGCTGACCGTCAAACTGGAGTATTTTTGATGAATTTCCGCCTTGTCGCATACCTGGTGGGCGCTCTAGTTTTTTATCTTGGCCTGTCCATGAGCCTGCCGCTGGCCGTGGCTCTTTACTATCAGGACGGCAGCGCAGCCGCCATTTTGTTTTCCCTTCTGATTTCCTGCAGCGCGGGCGGCGGAATTTTTCTTTTAACCCGCGGCCACGAAAACTTCCACCTGGGTCACCGGGAGGGGGTACTCATTGTTACTCTGGGATGGACGGCTGCCGTGCTCGCCGCGACGCTACCCTACCTTTTCTCGGGAGCCATCCCCGGTTTTACGGACGCCTATTTCGAATGCATGTCCGGATTCACGACAACCGGCGCCAGCATACTGAAAAATATCGAGAGCATCCCGCCGGCTATCCTCTTCTGGCGCGCCCAGACCCAGTGGATGGGAGGCATGGGCATTATCGTCTTCTCCATTGCCATACTCCCTTTTCTCGGCATTGGCGGAATGGAACTGTATAAGGCGGAGACGCCGAGTCCCGTTGTCGACAAGCTGACTCCCCGTATTTCCGACACCGCGAAGGCACTCTGGAAAATATATGTCGCCATGACCGTTGTTCAAATCCTGCTCCTGATGTTCGGCGGCATGTCTTTGTATGATGCCGTCTGTCACACCTTCGCTACCATGTCCACCGGCGGCTTTTCCACGAAGAACGCCAGTGTGGAACACTATCAGAGCATCTATATCGATTTTATCATTCTGATTTTCATGTTTCTGGCGGGCGTCAACTTTTCTCTTTACTACAAGCTTCTTAAGGGCAACGCGCGACCGTTTTTTCGAGATCCGGAGCTGCGCGCCTATTTTTACATGACCGGCAGCCTGATCTTTCTTTTGTTTCTGGATGTTTCCGGAACGATTTATCCCAATCTTCTGGACGCGTTCCGTTATGCTTCCTTCCAGGTCGTGTCACTCATCACCACAACCGGATTTTTTACAGCGGATTATGAAAAATGGCCGGCCTTTTCACAGCAGATCCTCTTTCTCTGTCTGTTTTTTGGCACTATGGCCGGTTCAACCGGCGGCGCCATCAAGATTGTCCGCATGGTTCTGCTGGTCAAATCATGTTACCTGGAGATTCTCCGGATCATCCATCCCCACGCCATAACGGTGGTCAAGCTGGGTAAAACGCCTGTGCCTCAAACCATCATGCGCAGTATCTGGGGATTTTTCCTGCTCTATGCAGGCATCTATATTATTGGGGTCACGGCCCTGACTGCCCTCAACCTGGACATGATTTCCGCGGCTTCCGGGATGGCGGCCTGCCTGGGTAATGTCGGCCCCGGTCTCGGCAGTCTCGGCCCTCTCGATAATTATGCCGGTGTTCACATGATTGGAAAATGGCTGCTGATTATGGCGATGCTCCTGGGACGTCTGGAAATTTACACGGTTATTGTCTTATTGATGCCGATATTCTGGCGAAAATAGATAAAAAAAACAGGATCAATACCGACATCGGCGGCGTACGCATCTTGAATGTTACAGAAATCGATGCTCCCGCTGTTCCCGGGAGAAAAGCATCATGTGTGCAATCATGGCCGTCCACCCGGTCTGATGTGCGGCGCCCAGACCGGCGCCGTTGTCGCCGTTGAAATATTCGTAAAAAAGCATGTGGTCACGCCATTGGGGATCGTCCTGAAATTTGGCGGTCGCCCCATAAACCGGTCTTCGTCCTTCCCGGCCGCGAAGGAAGAGATTCTTCAGGCGATTGATTATCTCTTCTGCCACTTCCGATAAATCCATACACTGACCCGATCCGGTAGGACACGCTACCTTGAAATCAGGACCGTAAAACTGGTGAAAAATCATTAAGGATCGTAAAATAAGCGCATTAATCGGTATCCAGATCGGACCCCGCCAGTTGGAGTTTCCTCCAAATAGACCGCTGTCGGATTCGGCAGAGAGGTAACCGACCCGGTATTCGGTGCTTGCCGTGGTGAAAACATAAGGTTGGTTGTGGTGGCTCCGGGAAAGGGAACGGATACCGTACGGACTGAGAAACTCCTCCTCATCCAGCATGCGTCGGAGAATAAGGCGCAGTTTTTTTTCGTTCAGAATAGCCAGAAGCCGTCTGCCGTCAACACCGGGTTTAGTCGGCGCTTCCAGGTTGACGATCAATTCCGGGTAATAGTCCAGGAAACGAGACAGGCGTTTTTGAATCTGCGGGAAACGGTCCAGAAAGGATTTTTCGAAGATGACAGCGGCACACATGGGGATCAGGCCAACCATGGACCGGACTCTTAACCGAACGGCCTGTCCGTCCGGCAGCCGGAGCAGATCGTAAAAAAACCCGTCTGCTTCATCCCACAGTTCATCGTTGTGATTGCCGATGCGGTCCATGGCGGAGGCGATCCACAGGAAATGTTCCACAAACTTCAGAAGCATGTCTTCGTAGGTTGGATCCTGTTCAGCTAATTCTGCAGTAATTTCTATCATGTTTGTACAGAAGAAGGCCATCCAGGCGGTCCCGTCGGCCTGATCCAGAAAACCACCGGTGGGCAGGGGGGCGCTGCGATCAAACACACCAATATTATCCAGCCCGAGGAAGCCGCCCTCGAACACATTGCTTCCGTCCTGATCCTTGCGGTTCACCCACCAGGTGAAATTGAGCAGCAGCTTGTGGAAGGCGCGCCGCAAAAACGCCAGATCGCCCCGGCCGCATTGTTCTTTTTCCCGGCCGTAGAGATACCATGCAGCCCAGGCGTGCACGGGCGGATTGACATCGCTGAAATTCCATTCATAAGCCGGAATCTGTCCACTGGGATGCAGATAGCAATCCCGAAAAATCAAATCCATCTGTTCCTTGGCAAAATCGATGTCCACCAGGGAAAAGGCGACGGCATGAAATGCAAGGTCCCAGGCGGCGAACCAGGGGTATTCCCATTTGTCCGGCATGGAAATGATGTCATTGTTAACCATATGGAACCACCCCTTGTTCCGGATGGTTTTTCCCAGATGAGTCATAATCAGCGGGGAAGCCCCATGTTCCTCCAGCCATTTATCCACTTCGAAAAAGTAATATTGTTTTGTCCACAACAACCCCGCCAGCGCCTGGCGTGTAACCCGGCGGGAGTCCTCGTCAAGCGAAGACGGCAGTATGCCTTCGTAGAAGACATCGGCTTCTTTCCGGCGCGTCTCGAAAAGGGAAGCAAAGTCCTTTCCGAAGGGGGGCTTTTTCGATTCTTCCCGACAGAGGCGCAAATTCAAAGTCCGGGTTTCTCCGGCGGCCACACCCATTTTCAGGTGAGCTGCGACTTTCGTTCCACAGAGCTGCGGATTGACAGCTCCGCCTTTACCCCCGACGAGGTAGTCGTTGATCCCATCCTTGACATAGGGTGATGGATTAGGTTTGCCGAACAGACGTTCCTGGTTTGTTTCGTTCTCGGTAAAGAGTAACTCAACGTTGCTCGGACAATACAGAAAGCAGGTGTCCCCCTGCGGATCGCATGCCCTAATGACCCGAAAGGTTTTTCCTCCCATCGTCATTTCAGCCAGGGAAGGTTTGGGGATATCCGGCCACCAGGACCAGGTATTGCGGAACCATAGTGTCGGCAGGAGGTGGATTCCGGATGTCTGCGCGCCATGATTGGTCACGCAGATGCGGATGAGCATATCTTCGGGCGCCGCCTTGGCATATTCAACGATGATGTCGAAATAGCGACCATCAGCAAAGACACCGGTATCCAGCAGCTCATATTCCAGCTCGTTTCTGGAGCGGTTGCGATTGGTCTTGACCAGATCGTCATAAGGATAGGCGGATTGCGGATATTTGTAGAGATAACGCATGTAGCTGTGGGTGGGGGTGTTGTCGAGATAGAAGTAATATTCTTTAACGTCTTCCCCGTGATTCCCCTCGCTGTTCGTCAGACCAAACAGACGTTCCTTAAGAATGGGGTCCCGCCCGTTCCAGAGGGCAAGGGCAAAACAGAGCCGTTGTTTTTCATCCGAAATGCCCGCCAGACCGTCCTCACCCCAGTGATAAGCCCGCGAGCGGGCGTGATCGTGCGGAAAATAATCCCAGGCATTGCCGTTTTCACTATAGTCCTCGCGGACGGTTCCCCATTGACGCTCGCTTAAGTAGGGTCCCCATTTTTTCCAGGGCGTGCCCGAATCCCGAATTTCCTGCAGACGTTTTTTCTCCGCATCCATACTGTTCCGCCTTTCCCGATCACTTGGCATATGCCTGACCGGCCATGATTTTATATCAGTTTACCCGGACTCTCCAGCTCATTATTCCCATAAAGCGTTTGCATCATATGCCCTCAAAACATCTGTGTTGAGATCGCCGCTGTAGGGCAAAAGAAAGCCCTGCCTCACCATACAGATAATTAAAGTCGGTTGATACATCCATTTTAACGTGGTAAAAATAGCTATCAGTTTACAATTAAGCATTCCTTCGTCCATTTTTATTCTTTAACCAACCATTTTTCCAAAAGGATCATACGTTATGAAGAACCTTACAAAATTAATCATTTTTCTATCTGTTGGATGTCTGATGGCGTTTTGGGGTTGCCAACCCTCCCAAGGCCCCTGGGTTGAATTGGACCAGCCGGATACGCTGGGGGGAATCAGTTCATACAATAAAACCGAGATAAAAAAATCAGGCGGCCGCATACAGATCAATGTAAGGACCGTTTATTACGGTGAAAGCCGGGATTACATCACCAATCTGTTCGGCAAAAAGTATGAGAAGTTTGCCTATGTTATCAATCTGGAAGAACTGAATTGCGCAAAAAAAGAATTCCAGATTCTATCGACGGCGCTTTATGATACACGTCATCAACTATTACATACTCAGAACTATGAAAGCGAAAACTGGGAGGAAATCCCTTCCGGTTCGGATATTGCCGAATTGGCACAGGCGGTGTGCAAGTAAGAGCCAAGCGGAGCATGGCACAATGCATGATTCAGCGAAGCAATAAAAGATTAACCATCTCAATAAGGTCATTGCCTGACGTATGATGTGAATTAATTTCGGCAAGGAGGACGTCAATGCGCTGGAAAGATCGGGAAAGAAGTACAAACGTTGAAGACCGGAGAGGCATGCCTGCCAAGCGCGGCATCATCGGCGGCGGCATCGGCACGGTGATTTTGGTGCTGGTGGGCCTATATCTCGGCGTCGATCCTTCAATGCTCATGCAGGCGGTTGATCAAAGCACACCCCCGTCCGTAGAACAGCAGCAACCGCCTGCCTCCGATGAGATGAGCCAGTTCGTATCCGTGGTCCTCGCCGACACCGAAAAAACCTGGCATGAGATATTCAGCCGCAGCGGAAAGACCTACGAAGAGCCGAAGCTCGTTCTGTTCACCGGAGCCGTAGATTCAGCCTGCGGATTTGCCCAGGCGGCCATGGGTCCGTTCTACTGCCCCGGAGATCAGAAGGTTTATATCGATTTGAGCTTTTATGAGGACATGAAGGCCCGTTTTCAGGCGCCGGGCGACTTCGCACAGGCTTACGTGATCGCCCATGAAGTGGGCCATCACGTGCAAAACCTGCTCGGCATCTTAGGCAAGACTCATGAAACCATGCAGCGCGTAAGCAAGTCGGAAGCAAATCGCCTGTCCGTGAAAATGGAATTGCAGGCTGACTGTTTCGCCGGCGTCTGGGGATATCACGCCGACACGGCGCGCAATATTCTCGAATCGGGAGATTTGGAGGAAGCTCTGGGTGCCGCGAGCGCCATCGGCGACGACCGAATTATGAAGCAAAGCAGCGGCACGATCGTGCCCGATGCCTTTACACACGGCACATCGGAACAGCGGGTCCGGTGGTTCAGGCGCGGATTTGAGTCGGGAGATCCGGGACGGTGTGACACCTTTCGTGAAGCGAATCTTTGATCGGCCCTTGACCGCAATTTACGTACAGCGCTGCATTATTTAACCGGCAATATAAAAGAAAACCTGGCCTCCGAGGTCATTTTCCATCTCGGGAACCGAAAGGAGGTGACGGTATTCCAAAGCGCATCTTGAAAAAAGAGCAACACCGGAAATAAACTCTTGACAGCTCTTCGGACCTGTTAAAGTTTGTCAGGAGCGGTAGGTCAATTAACAAAGAACAAACAAATATGTGGAGATCTTTTATCGATAAATCCACAAAAATACGGAGGTAAAGAAGATATGAAACGGAATTCTATTTTATTGGTCATCGCCCTGTTTGTCGGCGCGCTGTTGTTCGTGTCTTGTGCCGGCCAAAAAGGCCCTGCGGAACTGGCAATCAAATCAGCCGAAGAGGCAATCAATGCGACGAAAGTGGAGGCCGAAAAATATGTGCCGGATCAGATGGCGGAACTGGATAATGCGCTGGCTGCGGTAAAAGATAAATTTGCGAAGGGTGAATACGGCGCCGTCATTCCAGAAGCACAATCGCTTGTCACTAAGGCGAAAGGGGTTCT
>CAZTYA010000064.1:0-8792 GCA_964617255.1 uncultured Syntrophales bacterium | reverse complement strand
CCCTGCCCCCGGCATTTAAATTTTTTGTGTCCTTCACAACGGACGTCCTGAAACCCATGGTGTCTTTCCGGGAATACCTCGGGCTCACGATGAAGTTCCTGCTGGCGTTTGGAATATCCTTTGAAATGCCGGTTTTCATGTTCTTTCTGACCAAGTTGGGGATCGTCAACGCGACCATGCTGTCACGGCAGAGGCGTTATGCCATTCTCATTATTTTCATTGCCGCGGCGGTTCTGACGCCGTCCCCGGATATCCTGAGCCAGATCCTCATGGCGGTGCCCCTGATGCTGCTCTACGAAGTAAGTATCGTTGTTTCCAAAATCGCAGGGCGCAAGAGAAAAGAGGCGGCTGCGGAGGAGAGCGAGACCGATGGCCGGTAAAAATCCGTCCAAACGTAAAACGCCCCTTCGTCGGGGCTGGCTGAAATCAAAACTGATCCGGATACTGCTGGTCATCTTTTTTCTGTTCCTGATTTTTGTCCTGATCGGCAGCAGCGCCATCTATTACGTGCTCCTCCAGGAATTGCCGAGTATTGCCGCCCTGAAAGATTTCCGACCCAGCATTGCCACGCGTGTCTACGACGATAACAACGAACTGATTGACGAGTTTTTCCTCGAAGACCGTAAACTCATCAAGGTTTCCGATATTCCCCGCTACGCCGTTTTGGCCTTTGTCGCGGCGGAGGATGCGCGATTTTTCCATCACGGCGGGTTGGATCTCCAGAGTATCACCCGGGCCTTCTATAAAAATCTGGAGGCGGGAAAAATCGTCCAGGGGGGAAGCACGATCACCCAGCAGGTTGCCAAGTCGCTCTATCTGTCCCCGGAGAGAAAGTATATCCGGAAGATCAAGGAGGCCGTTCTGGCCTACAAGATAGACCGTTATCTGACGAAAGAAGAGATCCTCAACCTTTATCTGAATTATATCTATCTGGGCCACGGCACCTATGGGATCGAAGCGGCCGCCGAGGGCTATTTCGGCAAGAGCGCCCGCTACCTGACCCTGGCGGAGGCGAGTATGCTGGCGGCGCTGCCCAAGGCGCCGACGACCTATTCGCCCTTCCTGCATTATGACAAGGCCCGGGAGCGACAAGGCTATGTTCTGGACAGGATGGTCGAAGATGGCTATATTACCGCCGAACAGAAAGACGCGGCTCTCCGGGCACCCATCGAACTGCGTTCCTTCCGGCCCAAGGAAAAGATTGCACCGTATTTCATCGAGAACGTCAGGCGTTACGTCCAAGCCAAATACGGCAGCGATGTCCTGTACAAGGAAGGCCTTGAAATCTACACCACCTTGAATATTTCAATGCAGAAAAGCGCCAATGAGGCCTTGGAGAGAGGCCTCAAGGAACTTGAAGCCCGTGGGAACTATAAAAAAGAACCGGTCCAGGGGGCGCTTTTGTGTATGGATGTCAAGACCGGCGCCATTCGGGCCATGGTGGGCGGCCGGGATTATACCAAGAGTGAATTCAACCGGACGACGCAGTCCATCCGGCAACCGGGCTCGGCCTTTAAACCTCTCATCTACACGGCTGCTTTCGATAAGGGTCTTACACCGGCGACCCGCCTGGTGGATTCCCCCATCGTCTTTGAAGATCCTTCCCAGGAAGACGGTTTCTGGAAGCCGAAGAACTTCGACGGTAAATTCATGGGGCCGATTACCTTGCGGTATGCCCTGGTTCATTCCCGGAATGTCATCACCGTGAAACTGCTTCAGGAGATCGGTGTGGACTATGCGACCGCTTATGCAACCAATATGGGGATTACATCTCCGCTGGCCAAGAACCTCTCCATTGCCTTGGGTTCTTCCGGCGTCACCCTCCAGGAAATGGTCCGGGCCTATGGTGTGCTGGCCAACGGCGGAAAAAGGGTCACCCCTTATTTCATCAAGAAAATCGTAGATCGGACGGGGCAGGTGTTCGAGGAATCCCAGGTTGTGGAAGAACAGGTCATTGATCCGCGCATCGCCTTTCTCACGACGAACATTCTGCAGGATGTCGTGGAAAGCGGTACGGGGTACCGCGTGAAAAGTATCGGCCGGCCCGTGGCCGGGAAGACGGGCACCACGAACGATAACCGGGATGCATGGTTCATGGGCTTCACCCCGTCTCTGGTAACCGGGGTTTGGGTTGGTTTTGATAAAGATGCGACCCTCGGCAGAGAAGAGGTCGGCGGCAGGGCCGCAGCGCCGATCTGGCTGTACTTCATGGAAAAAGCCCTTCAAACTTACCCGGTGGAGGTGTTTCCCGTGCCGGAGGGGATTGTTTTCGTGAAAATCGATCCCGATACCGGTTTACCCGCCAAGCCGACTGCAGGGAATGCGGTTTTCGAGGCCTTTCTGGACGGCGCCGCCCCCGACAACGGGGCTTTTTCAAGTCCGGACCTGCTGCCTGAGGGGATTTATCGCGGCAACGGGACTGTTCTCTATTGATTTCGGTTTGTTACAACGGATAAGTTTAAAAAGTTGTTGACAATCCCTTTTTCCTGTCGTATGAAACACTCCCAATTAAATTTTTTTTGGAAAATCGCATGCAGAATCGAGAGAATAGCACCGGAGACGGTGCGATTCTGAGCACGGTCGCCATAGTTATCGTACCCAAGGGGACTGCAGCTCGGAAGTCATAAAAACAGAGATATTAAAACCCAAGCCGCGGTCCCCCAGAAGCACCGCGGCTTTTTGTCTAAAAAAGGCCGCTAAAGGATTTTAGCGGTTTTTTATTTATGGAATGCAGAGAGAACAGACCAACGGCAGTGAGCATAATAGTAACATAGGTGAAATCAATCCCGATCCATCGGATTCTTTCGGGATGAACCCAAAAATGAAAAATGATCCAAAAGCAGAGGAGGAAGGGCAGTGAAACTTAAGGGAACGCAAATCCTTTTTGAAATTTTGAAGCAGGAAAAGGTGGATACCATCTTCGGTTATCCTGGGGGAGCGGTGCTCGATATTTATGATGAATTGTACAAAACCGATATCCGGCACGTGCTGGTTCGCCATGAGCAGGGAGCAGTCCATGCTGCCGACGGTTATGCCCGGGCTTCCGGAAAGGTCGGTGTCTGTCTGGTAACATCGGGACCGGGTGCCACCAATACGGTCACCGGCGTCGCCACGGCCAACATGGATTCGATCCCCCTGGTGGTCTTCACCGGCCAGGTCGCCACCCACCTGATCGGAAACGACGCGTTCCAGGAGTGTGATATCACCGGCATCACCCGCCCCTGCACGAAGCACAATTTTCTCGTCCGCAACATTGATGACCTGACGGAGACCATTCGGAAGGCATTCTGGATTGCCCGGTCGGGACGGCCCGGCCCGGTCCTGGTCGATCTGCCGAAGAACGTTATGGCTTCGGAAACGGAGTTCAATACCGAGCCGCCCAAGCGCCGGAAAATGGATGTCGCCTACGAGCCGACACCGGAAACCTACGACGAGATTCTGGAGATGATCCGCCAGGCGAAACGGCCCGTTCTGATGATTGGCGGGGGAATCGTCCTGGGCGGCGCATCGACGGAACTCACGGCTTTTGCCCGCAAATTGCAGATTCCCGTCACGGGCACCCTCATGGGCCTGGGGGCTTTTCCGGGCACAGATCCCCTGTGGCTGGGTATGGTGGGTATGCACGGCACCTACTATGCCAACATGTCCGTCACCAATACCGACCTCCTGATCATCATCGGCGCCCGGTGCGATGACCGGGTGACCAGCAAGCTCGACTGTTTTGCCTGCGGCGCAAAGATTATTCATGTCGATGTGGATGAGTCGTCCATCGAGAAGAATGTGGCCGTTGATCTGGCCCTGGTCAGTGACGCGAAACGGGCTCTGGGACACCTGAACAAAATGATCGAGGAACGGCACTACAGCATCAATCCGGCGGAGCGCAGCGACTGGCTGAACCAGATTCAGGATTGGAAGCAGCAGGAACCCCTGCGCTATGAGCAGACGGACAAGGTGATCAAGCCCCAGTATGTCATTGAAAAGCTGTACGAACTGACGAAAGGCGAGGCGATCATCACCACGGAAGTGGGGCAGAACCAGATGTGGACGGCCCAATTTTACCACTTCGACCGGCCTCATGCTTTTATCTCTTCAGGCGGACTTGGGACCATGGGCTACGGTCTGCCCGCGGCCATCGGCGCCCAGTGCGCCCTGCCGGACAAACTGGTGGTTGACATCGCCGGCGACGGCAGCATCCAGATGAACATCCAGGAAATGGCCACGGCGGTCCAGCAGAACCTGCCGGTGAAGGTGGTGCTTCTGAACAATGGCTTTCTCGGCATGGTGCGACAATGGCAGGAACTCTTCTACGAGAAACGTTACTCTCAGACCGATATGACCTATCAGCCTGATTTCGTAAAGCTGGCGGAGGCCTACGGCTGGGTCGGCCTGCGGACGGACTCCGCAGCAGAGGTGGAATCCATGCTCAAGCAGGCGATTGCTACGCCTCGGCCGGTTTTAATCGATTTTCATGTTGACCGGGAAGAAGGGGTGTACCCCATGGTGCGGCCGGGCGCCGGAATCAACGAAATGACCCTGTGTCCCTGGCGGAAATGCGACTAACAAGGATATATTATTAATATAAAAGGAAGGAATCATGGAAAGAAAAGAACATATTATTTCCCTTTTGGTGAAAAACGAACCGGACGTGCTGGCCCGTATCGCCGGCGCCCTCGGTGGGAAAGGCTACAACATCGAGAGTTTATGCGTCAATGCCACGGCGGATTACCGGATATCCAAGATTATCCTGACCACGCGGGGCAATGCGGCGACATTAAACCGGATTGAAAAGCTCCTCAACAAGCTGATCGATGTGATTCAGGTGGATGTCGTGAATCTCGACCGGTTCGTCCAGAAGGAACTGACCCTGGCAAAAATCAAAATTTCCGATGAATTTCGGGCGAAACTGGCTGTAGATATTGACAGTTACAAATGGAAAGTTGTATGGCTGGACGGCGATTATTTGATTGTGGAAGTGACGGCGGATAAGGACGAAATGGACAAGATTCTGTCCCATCTGTCTGAATTGGGCATGGTGGAGTACACCCGGACAGGTACCATCGTCATTGAGCGTTAAGGGAGGGTTGCCCGACCGGGTAAATGCCGGTCGAAACCGAGGTATAAAGAAATAACCTATCGATATCGATCATGAACAAGGAGGAAGGTGTATGGCAAAGATTAATTTTGGCGGCGTTTGGGAAGAGGTAACGACTCTGGAGGAATTCCCCCTGGCGAAGGCGAAAGAGGTGCTCAAGAGCGAGACGATCGCTGTAATCGGCTATGGTATTCAGGGGCGCGGACAGTCGTTGAACATGCGCGACAACGGTTTCCGCGTCATCGTCGGCGAAGGGGATTATAACTGGAACAAGGCCATCGAAGACGGTTTTGTCCCTGGAGAGACCCTCTTTTCCCCCATCGAGGCGGCCAAAAGGGGCACCATTATCCAGTTGCTGCTTTCGGATGCCCAGCAAAAGGAAATGTGGCCGGAAATCAAGGCCTGTCTGAACGAAGGGGATGCCCTGTATTTTTCCCATGGCTTTTCCATTGTCTACAAGGAACAGACCGGTGTCATTCCTCCGCCCAACATCGATGTCATTCTCGTCGCCCCCAAGGGTTCGGGTCGGACGGTCCGGACGAATTTCCTGGACGGCAGCGGTATCAACTCCAGTTTCGGCGTTTTCCAGGATTTCACGGGACGCGCCATGGAGCGCACCCTGGCCGTCGGCATTGCCATCGGCTCCGGCTATCTCTTCCCCACGACGTTCGAGAAGGAAGTTTACAGCGACCTGACCGGCGAGCGGGGTGTCCTGATGGGTTGCCTGGCCGGTGTTATGGAGGCCCAGTACAATGTTCTGCGCGCCAATGGGCACAGCCCCTCCGAAGCCTTCAATGAGACGGTGGAAGAACTGACCCAGAGTCTTATCCGGTTGGTAGCCGAAAACGGCATGGACTGGATGTATGCCAATTGCAGCACGACGGCCCAGCGCGGCGCCCTCGACTGGAAAGACCGGTTCCGTGATGCCGTGGCGCCGGTTTTCGAACAGCTCTATAAGAGTGTGCTGACGGGCGAAGAGACGCGAATCGTTTTGGAAGCCGGGGCCTCCCCGGACTACCGGGGGCGTCTCCAGAAGGAACTGGAAACCATTCGGGACAGCGAAATGTGGCAGGCCGGTGCGGCGGTGCGGGCATTGCGGCCTGAGCGGAGAAAGAAGGGTTAAAGAAGCCCGGAAGGGAGAAGGACATGCGCAGTGATGTGATGAAAAAGGGCCTCGAGCGGGCCCCCCATCGGTCCCTGTTGAAGGCGATGGGTTATACGGATGAAGAGATCGCCCGCCCCCTGATCGGTGTGGTGAACGCTGCCAACGAAATTATTCCGGGTCACGTTCATCTCAATACGATTGCCGAGGATGTCAAGGCAGGGATTCGTCTGGCCGGCGGCACCCCCGTCATGTTTCCCGCTATTGGAATCTGTGACGGCATCGCCATGGGGCACATGGGGATGAAATATTCCCTCGCCAGCCGGGAATTAATTGCCGATTCCACGGAGGCGATGGCCATGGCCCATCCGTTTGACGGCCTGGTCATGATACCCAACTGCGATAAGATCGTACCGGGGCTCCTTATGGCGGCGTTGCGGCTCAACATTCCGGCCATTTTCGTCAGTGGCGGACCCATGCTGGCCGGTATCCGCCAGGATGGAACACCGGCGGACCTGATCAGTGTTTTTGAGGGTGTCGGCGCCGTCAAGGCGGGAAAGCTGACACCGCCGAAGTTGAAAGCCCTCGAGGACTGCGCCTGTCCTGGTTGTGGATCCTGTTCGGGCATGTTCACGGCCAACTCCATGAACTGTGTGACCGAGGCCCTCGGTCTGGGCCTGCCGGGAAACGGAACCATTCCGGCGGTGGACGCGGCCAGACGGCGTCTGGCCAAACAGGCGGGGATGAAGGTGATGGAACTGGTGAAAAAGCAGATCCTGCCCCGGGATATCGCGACCCTGGATGCCTTCAAAAATGCCCTGGCGGTGGATATGGCCCTGGGCTGCTCGACCAACACGGTTCTCCATATTCCGGCGATCGCCCATGAAGCCGGGATCAAGTTGGATCTGGAATTATTCAATAAAATCAGCAAGAAAACCCCAAACCTCTGCCACATCAGCCCCGCGGGAGAGCACCATGTTCAGGATCTTCACCGGGCGGGAGGCATCCAGGCGGTGATGAAGCGGATTGCTTCCCTGGGGGTCATCCGGGAGGATATTTTGACCGTGACCGGAAAAACTGTGGGGGAAAATATTCGCGGGGCCAAAGTGTACGACAATGAAGTCATTCGGCCTTTAGAAAAACCGTACAGCAAGGAGGGGGGCATTGCCATTCTGCGGGGCAACCTCGCGCCGGATGGTGCAGTGGTCAAACAGTCGGCCGTGGCGGCGTCCATGCTGGTAAATGAAGGCACCGCCCGCGTATTTGATGGGGAAGATGCGGCTCTTGCCGCCATTTTGGGCGGCAAGATCAAACCGGGCGACATTGTGGTGATCCGCTATGAAGGTCCCAAGGGCGGACCCGGCATGCGGGAGATGCTCTCTCCGACTTCGGCCATCGCCGGGATGGGGCTGGATACGTCGGTGGCCCTTTTGACGGACGGCCGTTTCAGCGGCGGGACCCGGGGCGCGGCAATCGGGCATATTTCTCCCGAGGCGGCGGAAGGCGGGATGATTGCCTTTGTCCGGGAAGGCGACCTGATTGCCATCGACATTCCGGCCAAGAAGATCACCCTGAAGGTGAGCGATGCGGAACTGAAGAAGCGGCAGAAGGGGTTTGCTCCCCCTGTGCCGGCGATTAAGACGGGGTATCTGGCCCGTTACGCCAAGCTGGTCACCTCAGCCAGTACCGGGGCCATTTTTAAGGATTAACAACGCGTTAAACCAAATAAAAAAGGGGACGCATCCTTTCCTGAAGATAAAAGTAATGCGTCCCCTTTTTCGTTCAATATTACAGAGCTTTTACGTTGACGGCTGACAGGCCCTTCTGGCCTTTCTCGACGTCAAAGCTTACGCGCTGGCCTTCCTGCAGGGTTTTGAAGCCGCTGCTGACAATGGCGCTGAAATGAACGAAAACGTCGCCGCCTTCGTCCTTCTCGATGAAGCCGAAGCCCTTCTTGTCATTGAACCACTTTACTTTTCCTTCTGACATGCTCGTATCCTCCTTTCTTCAGTTTTCATGCAAGTCGGATTACAACCACGTCAGAAATAAAAAAAACCACCCGCATCCAGAACGGATACCCGGTGGCTAACTTACTTCCCAAAACGTTTACATCCAACTCTTGCTTGTCCCCCCATTCGGACTGACCGAACGGCACTCATAGAAGTTAAGTTCGCATATACAGCGCATCCTACAGGATGTCAACGAATTTTTTTTAGATTAAGCAGAAAAAAAGGGGGAAATGCAACGGACTATACTTTTTTTATCTGGTAGCCTTTGAGGGGAATCGACACATAACGGTTTAAAAATTCAAAGGAAATGACAAATATTTCGTTTTCATAATCCGTTTTCTCCACATGGCCTTCGATTCCCGTGAAGGGGCCGTCAATAATCACCGCCGGTTCCCCCAGTTTCGGGTACTGTGCCTGCCGGATATCGACTTCGGAGGAGACCAGTTTCTGAATCGTGGTCATGGTTTTTTCCGGCACGGCGGCGGGCGTACCGTCAATCCGGTTGCCCAGGATGCGGACCACACCGAACGTTTTGAGAATTTCGACCATTTTCACCCCCGTCAAGTCCGCCTCATCAACAAACAGATAT
>CAZTYA010000063.1:0-8927 GCA_964617255.1 uncultured Syntrophales bacterium | reverse complement strand
CTACGCTCGGGCCAGTTCGTGTCCCAGCGCGAACTGACGGCGCTGCTCGGCGCGACGCTGAACACGGTGCGCGAGGCGCTGCGCAAGCTCGAGGCCGAAGGGCTGATCAACGTCTACGCCCAGCGCGGCATCCAGATTGTCGAGGCGAAGCCCAAGGCGATCAATGACGCCTACGACTACCGGCTGCTGCTCGAGACCAACGCGATCCGTCATTTCGTTGCCACGGCGCGACCGGAGCAGGTGCAGAAGATGATCCAGGCCATCCTGAATCTGCCGGAGCCGCCTCCCACGGACGCCTCCGACGCGTTGGCCGTGGCCGTTTGTCATATGAATTTTCAGAAGGGAATCCCTGTTTAGTGATCGCTCGCATCAACGGCACCCTCATTCACAAAACACCGGCTTCGCTGGTGGTCGAAGCGGCGGGCGTGGGTTACGAGGTCTTCGTGCCTCTGACAACCTTTTATGAGCTGCCCGATGAGGGTGAAAACGTCGTGCTCCACGTCTACACGCAAGTGCGGGAGGATGCCATTACCCTCTTCGGCTTCATCTCCCCGCGGGAAAAGGACATTTTTCAACTCCTGATCACCGTCAACGGCATCGGTCCCAAACTGGCCATGAACATTCTTTCCGGCACCGAGCCGGGGGAGTTGCTCCGCTCAATCGCCCGGGGCGACCTGAATCGTCTGGTCCGCATTCCGGGTGTGGGAAAAAAGATGGCGGAGCGGATCATCTTTGACCTGCGGGACAAAAAAGTGATCGATGTGCCGGAAGCCGTCGCCGGGGAAAAACCGCTGCCGGCCGATCTGGAGGCGATCCGCGAAGACGCCCTGTCGGCCCTGATCAATCTGGGCTACAAAAACCAGGTGGTCAACGATGCCTTGGACCGGGTCTTCCGTGAAGAGCATGCCGGAGAGATATCTCTGGACGTGATGCTGAAGAAAACCCTCAAAATGCTGGCAAACTGAATTTTGTTTGTCCAATGGAAAGTTGAACAGCATGGGAGCCATTAAAAGAGAATCGGTCATCACGCCGTCGCTTTTGGAAGAGGAAGAGGGCGAAGAGTTATCGCTGCGTCCGAGGATGCTCGCGGAGTACATCGGTCAGGAGAAGGTCAAGAAAAACCTGGCGCTTTTTATCGATGCGGCAAAAGGACGGAAAGAAGCCCTGGATCATGTCCTCCTCTACGGCCCACCGGGGTTGGGCAAAACCACCCTGGCCTACATCGTTTCCCGTGAACTTGGGGTGGACATCAAGGTCACCTCGGGGCCTGTCATCGAGCGGCCGGGCGACCTGGCGGCGATTCTCACCAACCTTCACGAGCACGATATCCTCTTCATCGATGAAATCCATCGCTTGTCCCATGTGGTCGAAGAAATCCTGTACCCCGCCATGGAGGATTACCATATCGATATCCTTATCGGTCAGGGGCCATCGGCCCGGTCCATGAAGCTGGAAATTCCCCACTTTACTCTTATCGGCGCAACGACCCGAGCGGGACTTTTGACCTCGCCGCTCCGGGACCGCTTCGGCATCAGCTTTCGCTTTGATTTCTATACACCGGACGAACTGGCGGTTATCGTGAAAAGATCGGCACAGATCCTCGACATTGCCATCGACAAAGACGGCGCCCTGGAACTGGCGTGCCGGTCGCGGGGCACCCCGCGGATCGCCAATCGCCTTTTGAAGCGTGTTCGGGATTACGCCCAGGTCAAGGCCGGCGGGGCGATCAACCACGACGTAGCCGTGGCGGCCCTGGAGCAGTTTGAAGTGGACGAACGGGGTTTCGATCAGATGGATCGGACCATTCTTTTAACCGTGATCGACAAGTTCAGCGGCGGTCCCGTGGGCATCGAGAACCTTTCTGCCGCCATCGGCGAGGAAAAGACGACCCTGGAGGATGTCTATGAACCTTACCTGATTCAGGAAGGCTATCTCCAGCGCACGGCGCGAGGCCGGGTGGCGACGAAACTGGCCTACGACCATTTCAGCCGCGTTTGGCCGTGCCAGTTGCAGAAAGAGCTTTTTTGATTGAGCGATGAAAGGTAAAACACTTCGGTCATCATGAAAATCCTGCTTCACATCTGCTGCGGTCCCTGTACGATCTATCCCCTTCAGCATCTCAGAGCCGCCGGACATGACATCATGGGTTTTTTCTACAACCCGAACATCCATCCCTATGCCGAGTATCGGAAGCGTCTGGAAACGCTGCAGGTCTTTGCCCGGGAGGAGGCTTTGGCACTCGATATCGAACCGGGTTATCCGGTGGAGCGTTATTTTCGGCGGGTGTCCTTTGATGAGGAAAATCGCTGTCGCCATTGTTATGAAGAGCGGTTGGCGGTTGCGTTTTCCCGGGCGGTGGAAAAAGGGGTGGACGCCCTGACGACGACGCTTCTGTACAGCCGGTATCAGAAACATGATCTGATTGTAAAGACGGCGGAAAGCCTGTCTGCACAATACGGATTGCCTTTTTTCTATCATGATTTTCGTGAAGGCTGGCAGGAGGGTATCCGGTTATCCAAGGAGCGGTCGATGTACCGGCAGCCTTACTGCGGCTGTATTTTCAGTGAAAGAGAACGATTCTGCAAAAATTGATTTTCCGGATGGTCTTGTTCGCACTCCCACTCATTTCTGATAAAAACCATGGAGATAACCGGTCGATGCTGCGGAAGGAATGCCACGCATTGCATGAAAATGTGTTTTAAAAGACACAGCATCATGGACGCACCCTAAATCAGTGGAGAAAGCAATAAAAATAAGTTTAATAGAATTAAGTACATAAGGAATATAAATTAATTATAAGCGATCTCACTGACTGGTATGCTTTTTGTAATCTCAATTTTTAGAAATGAAACGAGAGGATAAGCCGGTTCTGGCCCGCCGGGGGAAAGGGTTACAGCCGGAAAGTGGAAGACGGTTTATGTATTTACAGAGAACAATTCAGAATCAGGTAAGCTGCTCCAGTGTCGGTCTGCACACCGGCCGGAAAATCAGCATGACTGTCAAACCGGCCGGGGTGAACGAAGGCATTACGTTCATCCGGCAGGATGCTGCGGGAGAGAATAAATACATCAAGGCCTCCATCGAAAACGTCTCCGATACCACGTTGGCGACCACCATTGGCAATAACGGCAACTCCATTTCAACGATTGAGCATCTCCTTTCCGCTCTCCGGGGAATGGGAATCGATAATGCGGTGATCGAAATCGACGGACCGGAAGTCCCCGTCATGGACGGCAGCGCCCAGCCTTTTGTTAATCTGATTAAAAATGCAGGCATCCGCGAACAGGATCGGGGCAAGCAGTTTCTGGTCATAAAAAAACCCATTTCGGTGTCGGACGGCGAGAGCTGGGCTGAGCTTTTGCCGGCGTCCAAGTTTAAGATTACTTATGAGATAGAGTTCAGTCACCCCCTCATCGGCAGGCAGGTGTACGACCTGGATCTGTCGGAGGCTGCCTATGAACAGGAAATTTCGTTTGCCCGGACTTTCGGTTTCTTGAAGGATGTGGAGTATCTCCAGGCCCGTGGTCTGGCTCTGGGGGGATCGCTGAAAAACGCCGTTGTGCTGGACGATGTCAAGATTATCAATAAAGAAGGTCTCCGCCATCCCGAAGAATTCGTCAAACACAAGATTCTCGATGCCATCGGCGATCTGTACCTGATCGGGATGCCCATCCGGGGTCATTTCAAGGCGTTCAAATCCGGTCACAAGCTGCACTTCATGCTGTTGAAGGCATTGCTGGCGCAGCCGGAGAGCTGGGAGATCATCCGTTACTACGAAAATAAATCCCTGGGAGATAAGTATCTTTCACCAGCCCCGCCGGTCGTGGAAGTGGTCGATTCGGCGCATCTGTAAAACCCTTGACCTCCGCATCAAGTCGTCCCGTGGTTTTCACCTGCCGTAAATAGCGCTTGCTTTTTGGGGATTAGTTTCTTAGAAAAAGCAATCCATTATTAATCCGGTAAGGGTCATTGTGAAGCCCATGGGGATGATCGAAACGCGTAAATTCATTCGTCTTGCTGCAGTTTTGCTCTTGTCATTGTTTCTGCTGTCCTGCGCCAAGAGCGGGCGCATCAATGACGTGATGGTCATGGATGACACCCGCGACGTCCTGGTTTACGCCCGGCTCCAGAGTCTGCTGAAGGAAGATACGGAAAAGATGATTCATGCGGGCGTCGCCGTTTCCTGTACCTTCTATGTCAATTTTTATCAGCAAAGATCTTCCTGGTTCGACCACCGTCTTTCCAGCCAGGTGGTGCGCAACACCATCAAATACGACAACATCAAGAAAAATATTTACGTCAAAACGCACCTCAACGGGAAAGTAATCGATGCTGCGCAGTTCACCGACTTTGACAGCGCAGTGTCCAGCCTGATCGATCTGAACGGCATCTCCGTCGCCCATGTCGGCAAGCTGCGTAAGACGGAAAAGTATTATGTCGAGATCAAGGCGAAGGTTGGAAAGGCTGAGCATTCCGGCTTCGTTCGCTATATCATGTTATTCCTGCCGTTCATGGAAACGGAGACGCCCTGGTACCGGAAGGAGTTCGTTTGGAAAGATTGAAAGAGCCTGTCGGCCAGAATCAGATGGATATCCGGGAAAAGAGGAGAAGAAAAAGAGAGCGCATCCTCATCATTATGACGGTTATCGTCATTGCCTTCCTGACCTATGCCGGTAACCAGTTTTTCCAGAAACAGGCCGACTGGGGCGCCGCGAACAACATCTTCTTCGTCGGTCTTCTCAATATCAATATCATCCTGATTCTTTTTCTGATTTTCCTCATCGTCCGCAATGTTGTCAAACTGGTTTTTGAAAGACGTCGAGGTATCCTAGGTTCCAAATTACGGACCAAGCTGGTGACGGCCTTCGTCAGTCTGTCCCTGATCCCTACCGTTATTCTGTTTTTCGTATCCATCAATTTTCTGTCCAACAGTATTGAAAACTGGTTCAGCGTTAAAATTGGCGATGCCCTTAACCAAACCCTTGATTTGGCTCATATCCATTACCAGCAGACAGAAGAACAGGCCAAATACTATGCCCGGCAGATCGCTTCGGATATTACCCTGAATCAACTCTACGATCTAGAAAGAACGGATTTTCTTGTTAATCTCGCCCAGTTGAAGCAGAAAAATTTCAAGCTTGGCTATCTTAGGATTACTTTCGATAATCGAGATAAGGACGTTGTCTTTCAGGACGCCGCTTTCCCCGGCGTGCCTGCCGATATCTTTACCGCCAAGGTCCGGGAGGATCTCTATGCCGGGAAGGACATTGCCATCGTTAAACCGTCGAACTCCGGGGATCTCATCAATGTGCTGGTGCCCATTTACTCACATGTCAGCCCGTATGAGGTCATCGGATACGTCTTTGTCGGCGCTCTCATTCCCAAGGATATTGTGGACAAAATGGCCGTTGTTTCCAACACATCGGAAGCCTACAGTCAGCTGCGCCTGTTCAAGACGCCGATCAAGTTGAGCTATATCATCACCTTGTCCATCGTCACGCTGCTCATCATCTTTTCCGCAACCTGGTTTGGCCTGTTTCTGGCGAAGGGTATCACCGAACCCATTCAGGATCTCGCGGAGGCGACCCATAAAATCGCCGAGGGCAACCTGGACCATCAGATCAATATCGTTGCGGAGGATGAAATCGGTGTTTTAGTGGACTCCTTCAACCAGATGACGAGGGATCTGAAAAAAAGCGACGAAAATTTGCAGTTGGCCAATGCCGACCTGGTGGAGCGGCGAAAATACATGGAGGCGGTCCTGCTCCATGTTTCCGCCGGTATTCTTTCCCTGGACAAAGACGGCGTGGTGACGACCATTAATCGGGCAGCGGAGGTCATGCTGAATATTCAGGCAGGCAATGTGCTCCACCGTCCCTGCGCCGAGTTGCTGGCGGCGGAGAATATGTCCGTGATCAATGAACTGCTTGAAGATGCCCAGATCAGCGGGCGCGGCGTCGTGGAAAAGCAGGTGGAACTTCTCATTCGTGAGCGCCCCCTGACCGTGCTGGTCACCATCACGGTGATTCACGAAAGTACAGGGGAAAATCTGGGCATGGTCATGGTTTTCGAAGATTTGACCCAGTTGCAGAAGGCGGAACGGGCAGCCGCCTGGCGAGAGGTTGCGCGTCGGATGGCCCACGAGATCAAAAATCCCCTGACACCGGTCCAACTTTCCGCCCAACGCCTGCAGAAACGTTACAGCGACAAACTGGGCGACGACAGCCAGGTGTTCCGGGAATGCACGGACACCATCATCAACCAGGTCGAGGTGCTCAAGAACCTGGTGAACGAGTTTTCGCGCTACGCCCGGATGCCTGTGACCAACCCTGTTATGAATGACCTGAACGAGACGGTAAACGATCCGGTTCTCCTGTTCCAGGATGCTCATAAGGAGATTACATTCACCTTTAACCGGGGCGACGGTATTCCGCCCTTGCATCTCGACGCCGAGCAGATCCGGCGCGTCATGGTGAATCTCCTGGATAATGCCGTGGCTGCCATGAGCAAGGCGGAGGGACAGATTGAAGTGACGACCGCCTACGATGCTGCGTCAAGAAAAGCCCGGGTGTCCGTGACCGATAACGGTTGTGGCGTGCCGCCCAGCCACACGATGAAAATATTCGAACCCTATTATTCGACCAAAAAATCCGGCACCGGTTTGGGTTTGGCCATTGTCAACTCCATTATTGCCGATCATAATGGCGCGGTGACGGTCCAGGCCAATTTGCCGGCAGGGACGGTGGTGACTTTTGAACTTCCCGTTCCCGAAATTTCTGCCGAGCAGGAATACGGCAAGCAAATTGCAAGTGTTTGAACTGTATTGAGATTTCCGATTGCCCCGGAATCAAATTTCCGGGAGATGTGAGATAAGCGCGATGAAAAGAACCGTACTGGTTGTTGACGACGAAGAAAGTATCTGCAGTTCCCTCCGGGGGATTCTGCTGGACGAAGGTTACGAGGTCCTGACCGCAAACAGCGGCGAGGAAGCCATCAAGGTCATCGACGAGGAGCTGCCTAATCTGGTCCTTTTGGACATCTGGCTTCCGGGTATGGACGGCATCGAGACGCTGAAGCAGATCCGCGCCGACCATTCCCAGATCCGGGTGGTCATGATGTCCGGCCACGGCACCATCGAGACCGCCGTGAAGGCGACGAAGCTCGGCGCCTTCGATTTCATCGAAAAACCTCTCTCGCTGGAAAAGGTGATCCTGGTGGTGGATCATGCCCTGGACATGGTCCGTCTGGAAGAGGAAAACCTCATCCTGAAACAAAAGGTCGTCCACGATTACGAGCTGACCGGTGAAAGCGAACCGATTACGGCACTGAAGGAAATGATCGACATTGTTGCGCCGACCAACGCCTGGATTCTGATCATGGGCGAAAACGGGACGGGGAAGGAACTGGTGGCGCGATCCATCCACCGGAAAAGCAAACGGGCCAATCGTCCCTTTATCGAAGTCAACTGCGCGGCCATTCCGGAAGAGTTGATCGAAAGCGAATTGTTCGGTCATGAAAAGGGTGCCTTCACAGGGGCGACGGCGGCTAAACGGGGCAAGTTCGACCTGGCCCACGAGGGGACGATTTTTCTCGATGAAGTGGCCGACATGAGTCTCAAGGCCCAGGCCAAGATTCTGCGGATTCTCCAGGAAAAGAAATTTGAGCGCGTCGGGGGGACCAAACCCATTTCCATGGATGTCCGGGTCCTGGCGGCGACGAACAAGGAACTGGAAAGGGAAATGGAATCGGGGCGGTTCCGTCAGGATCTATACTACCGGCTGAACGTGATTCCCCTGGTGGTGCCGCCGCTACGGGAACGGAAGGAAGACATTCCCGTTTTGGTGAAGCGCTTCCTGAAAGATTTCGCCCAGCGGGAGGGGGAGATAGAAAAGACCATCACCGATGACGCCCTGGCGCTTTTTCAGGACCATGACTGGCCGGGTAATGTCCGGGAGCTGAAGAATTTCACGGAACGGCTGGTCATCATGACGCCGGACCTGACCATTACCGAAAAGGAGATTCCCTCCCTGGAGAAGGAAATCCACGGCGAGGGTGCGGAAGAACTGTTGAAAATGGCCGATTCCTACCGGGAAGCCAAGATCGATTTCGAGAAGAGTTTTATCGCCCGCAAGCTCCAGGAATTCGACGGCAACATCTCCAAGACGGCGGAGGCCATCGGCCTGGAACGCAGCAACCTCCACCGGAAGATCAAAGCCTATGGCCTGGAAACGAAGGGGGATTAAAACGGACGCGATCCCTGTCCTCTAGAAAGATCGTTCCCCCCACCTGGTGTTTTCATCTACCGTTTGTGTCACGTTTGGTCCCTGACTACTACCTGTTTTTCGGGTTGACTTATCTGCAATGTGCCCATATAAAGGAAACACAAATTCCAAATTGAGGCGCAAAATGGAATTATTACCGCGTTTTCTCACCCCCCCGGGGAACAGTTTCTTTCTCTTTGGTCCCCGTGGAACCGGGAAATCGACGTTCATCCAACAGTCGTTTCCTGATGCCCTGTATATTGATCTGCTTGACGTTGCTCAAGCACGCTCCCTGGCTGCCCGACCGGAACGTCTTAAGGAACTGATAGCCGGCCGATCCAAGTCAACACATGTCGTCATCGACGAAATTCAGCGCGTACCCGAACTCCTCGCCTTTGTGCATAGACTGATCGAATCGGAAAAAGATCTGAAGTTTGTTCTCACCGGGTCCAGTGCCCGAAAACTTAAACGCACAGGCGTCGATCTGCTGGGTGGCAGAGCTGTCATGCGGACGATGCATCCCTTTATGGCATGCGAAATCGGGCACCGGTTTGAGCTTGGTCAGGGGTTACGGTATGGGCTGCTGCCCATTGTTTTTGCCGCGGAAGAGCCCGCCGACGTATTGCGTGCCTATGCCGCTCTTTACATCCGCGAAGAGGTTCAGAT